>JBLFXD010000001.1:0-28097 GCA_047611045.1 Planctomycetaceae bacterium
GCAGCGGTGGACTTGTCCACTCTGGACGGCACAATTGGCTTCCGGCTCGAGGGAATCGAAGAACGTGACTGGTCCGGCGCTTCGGTGTCGAGTGCGGGTGACGTGAACGGTGACGGCTTCGATGACCTGATCATCGGAGCGAGGTTTGCGAATCACGGCGGGAACTTACAGGCCGGTGAGAGCTACGTGGTGTTCGGAAAATCCGGCGGGTTCAGCTCGGCGGTGAACCTTTCCACGCTCGACGGGACGACCGGCTTCCGGCTTGACGGAATCAATATAAGTGACTCGTCCGGCGTTTCAGTGTCGAGTGCGGGTGACGTGAACGGCGACGGCTTCGATGACGTGATCATCGGAGCGCTCCACGCAGATCCCGGCGGGGATTCTTCGGCCGGTGAGAGCTACGTGGTGTTCGGAAAGTCCGGCGGGTTCAACTCGGCAGTGAACCTGTCCACGCTGGACGGGACAATCGGCTTCCGGCTGGACGGAATCGACGCAGATGACATTTCCGGCACTTCGGTTTCGAGTGCGGGTGACGTGAATGGCGACGGCTTCGATGACGTGATCATCGGAGCGTTCAAGGCGGATCCCGGCGAGGACTCATGGGCCGGTGAGAGCTACGTGGTGTTCGGAAAGTCTGGCGGGTTCAGCTCAGCCGTGGACCTGGCCGCGCTGGACGGGACGACAGGCTTCCAGGTGGACGGAATCGACGCGGATGACATTTCCGGCGCTTCGGTGTCGAGTGCGGGTGACGTGAACGGCGACGGCTTCGATGACCTGATCATCGGAGCGTTCCACGCAGATCCCGGCGGAGACTCAAAGGCCGGGGAGAGCTACGTGGTGTTCGGAGGAAACTTCACCGGCAGCGTTGAGACGCACGTCGGCGACGCGACCGCGAACACACTGGCGGCAACACAAGGTGCCAGCACGATCGACATTCTGATCGGTGCTCAGGGCAACGACACGCTTATCGGTGACGGTGGGGCTGATGTGCTCTACGGCGGCGAAGGAGATGACACGCTGGCCATCGTCAGCTCCGCATTTCAACGGGTGGCCGGCGGCAACGGTTCGGACACCCTGCGTCTAAACGGCGCGGGACTCACGCTGGACCTGACAACGATTGCTGATAACAAGGTAATCGACATTGAAGTCATCGATATCTCGGGCAGCGGCCCCAACACGTTGACGCTGGACTTCCAGGAAGTCATCAACATCAGCAGTAGTTCTAACACGCTGGCAGTACGACACGATTCGGGCGACACAATCAATATTGGCGATGGGTGGGCTCAGACATCCAGGCGAACCGTCGAATCAATCGCCTATGAAGTATTTACTCAGGGTGCTGCCGAATTGTTGATCGAGGATATCGCCCCGAAAGTATCGCAGTCCTTTCCACTGCCGGATGGTGGTGGGGAATATCTGGTTGCCCGGAGTGCATCCGGTGTCGCTCTTGAGATTCGGCAGATTCTGCTTTCGTCTTCGACACTCATTACCTTTCCGCTCGACCAACTTGGCAACCTGACAATCAACGGCAGCTCGTCTACTGATAGAGTCACTCTGGGAACTCTGGATGGCTGTACCGGAACGATTATCTTCAATGCGGGTGCTGGTCACGACGTTTTCGATGCGTCAGCGACGGCGATAGACACCAACGTTCAGGGCGGCGCGGGGAATGACCGATTTCTGGGTGGCAGCGGAATCGATCGGTTCGTCGGTGGCGACGGGTCAGACAGTGCAAGCGGTGGCGGCGGCAACGATTCACTGATCGGTAACAGTGGGGACGATACGCTGAGGGGTGATGCTGGCAATGACTTCCTGAACGGCAACGCTGGTCGCGACGTGCTCACCGGAAACGATGGCAACGACACAGTGTTCGGTGGCAGTGGAACAGACACTCTGGATGGAGGGTCTGGTGCTGACTTTGTGAATGGGCAGGGCGGTCGGGCCGACATTGTGGCCGGTGGCGGAGGTGCCGACACACTTCGAGGCGGCGCCAGCGACGTGATCATTCCCGGCTCCGCAGACACCGTACCTTCACCTCCGACGACGCCAGGCGATGGGTCGACGCAGATCGTCACACTGCCAGTGACGGGTGGGCCATTCACTGTCCTTATCGACGGCGATCGGCTCAAAATAACTTCGGCCAGTGAGACCGTCAGCGACGTTCCTCTGCTGGGTACCAGCGACGTTTCCATCATCGGAAGCGATGGTGATGACAGCGTTACTTTTGATGCGTCTTTGGCAACGCTCATTGGCAGCGTCACATTCAACGGCGGAGACGGCAACGATTCGTTCGACACTTCAGCCGTCAGCATTCTGACCTTGTTCGTCGGCGGTGCCGGTAACGACACACTGACCGGAGGTGACGGGCGTGACATCTTCCTGGGTGGAGACGGCGACGACAGCGCTAGCGGTGGAGCAGGCAACGACGTGCTCAATGGCAACGGCGGAAAGGATTCGCTGTTTGGTGGCGATGGTGACGACCAACTGTTGGGAGGCCGCGATACCGATTTCCTCGACGGAGGAAACGGAAGCGACGCAGTAAATGGCCAGAGCGGCAGGGGTGATATCGTCGCCGGAGGTGGCGGCGGAATCGACACATTGCGAGGAGACTCAAGCGACACGTTAATTGATGGTCCCAGTGGGATCGTACCGGGCACTGTTGAACCAGGTGGCGCCGTTTCGAACGGAGTGTTGACGGTAGCACTTCCAATGACCGGAGGCTCATTCAACGTTCTGGTTGCAGCAGGGCAAATCCAGGTTGTACCGGCAGGCGGCGGTACGCCCCTGGTCGACGAAGTCTTCGCTGGCATCACGGACATCGTCATTAACGGTGGAGCCGGGAACGATGCGGTCGTCATCGATGCAACGCTTACAGCCATCGTTGAAACGGTCGCGTTTTACGGTTTCGGTGGCGATGACAGTTTGGATTCAGGCTCGTCAGCAGCCAATGTCGTGTTCAACGGCGGAGACGGCGATGACACGCTGATCGGTGGCAGTGGCAACGACGTGGCAAACGGCGGCGCTGGTGACGACAGCATCACCACCGGAGCGGGCACGGATCGGATTGATGCCGGAGTCGGAGACGATTTCGTAGACGCGGGAACGGACGCCGACACTGTCTTCGGCGAGGCCGGACAAGACGTTCTCATCGGTGGAGCGGGTACTGACCGGATTGATGCCGGAATCGGGGACGATTTCGTAGACGCAGGAACGGATGCCGATACCGTCTTCGGCGGGGCGGGGCGGGATGTTCTCATCGGTGGAACCGGCAACGACTTTCTGAACGGCAACGGTGGCCGCGACACGATTTCTGGCGGAGACGACGACGACACTCTTCTGGGCGGATCTAATCGGGACTCGCTTGATGGTGGGTTGGGCAACGACATCGTCCGAGGGCAGGGAGGAAATCATGACATCGTCATTGGCGGAGGCGGCATCGACATCGTCGCGCCGTAGCAATATCGGGGCATTGGGAATGTCAGTCTGCCGATTTCACCTTGCGGCGTAGTCGACGAAGTCGTCGCCGAAATAACCAACGCCACCGCAGCGAAAACGCTACTTCCCAATTCCGGTGCACCAAAGAAATCGACGCCATAATGGTCTCGATCAAGGAATTGCCTCCGACCGAAGGTGTTGGCCAGGTTCGCGTCGCTGGAGAACTCGGATGGGAACGTGCCGAACAATGGAGCGCCGCTAACGTCCCCTTTCCATCGCGACCAGATCAGCAGCCTCACCGAAGTCTGCGCTTCCAGCCGCTGGGACATTCCAGAAGGCTGGCCTGCCGCTTAAACACTCGGTTTCTGCTCCGACTCTGAATCGGGTTGGCACTCCTCCCGCCCAGCGCGTGGTCCATGCCACTGTGATTATGGCTTTGGGATGGTCCGCTTTCGGGCCGCTGCTTTGATTGCAGATCGATTTGCGGTCGTCATGGGGATGTCTTCGCGGACCGAAGTCTCTGACGTTATCAGAGATTGAACAACCAACGTGATCTTGTCCTGCGGCGGATGCTTCATGCGGGTCAGTAGCTCGACGAGGTCCTCTTCGAATCGTTTGCGCCACTGGTCTCCATAGGTCTCCTGGCTGAAAGTCACGATCTCGGCAGCGGGGATCTTGTTTAGCGACACGAGTTTGAACCACTCTTCGCCGAGCCTGACTTCCGGCTGGGATTCCTGCCACCGCACGGCGTTGAAGGGAGACTTCTTCGGGTATTCGGCCTGCTGCACGGGTTCGAGCCCCGGCGGCTCGGCTGGGACCGTGGCTTTCACGATCTCCCACGCGGCTGCTTCGGCTTTTGCAATGTCGCCGTCGTTCGACGTGACGGCGACCACCATCTTCTTCTCAGGGATAAATACAACCAGCGCGTACCACATCGTGTTCGAGCCGTTGTGCCAGTAGACGGTGTGCGGGATTTCTCCGTCTGGTTCCTTCTTTACCCAGCCGCAGGCATAGCCATCGAGTTCTGGTCGATGCAGCAGTTTGCAGGTCTCGGCGGAGAGCAGCTTGCCCGCGCCGAGGTCGCCACGCAGATGTTCGGTTGCGAAAGTGCAGAGGTCGTTCAGAGTCATGTGAACGATACCGGCCGGGCCGATAATGAAGGTGTTATCGGCATCGTCGTCGACCGCCACTTTCCAACCGAGAAACGTTGTGTGACCTCGCGGCTGTTCGACCTTGCTGGCAGAACTCTTCGGCGGACCGAACCCCGCGCTCGTCAGTTTCAGCGGTTTGAAAACTTCTCGCTTTACGAGAGCTTCCCAGGCCACTCCGGTCGCCTTTTCAGCCATAGCCCCCGCAATTGTGTAGCCAATATTCGAGTAGACAAACTTCTTGCCCGGCGGGTTTGCTGGTTTGAAAGCGAGCACATTCAGTACAGCTTTCAGGCGGGCCTTTGTGGATTCGAGACCCAACGCCGGCCGTTCGTAAGCCACGTGAAGAGGGAAGTTCGCTGGCGCGCCCGCACTGTGCGTCAGCAGTTTCCTGACCGTGACCGGCTTCCAGTCTTCGTGGATTGATGCGTCAGGAAAACGGTCACCGATCGAGTCCGACCAATTCATCTGTTTCGCCTCGACCAGTCGCGCGATCATCGTGGCGGTGATCGATTTGGTGATCGAGCCGAGGTGCCATCGATCGCCGATCTGAATCGACACGCCGCTCCCCGTCTTTCGCTCCCCGTCGACCGCTGAATCGACGACTTTCCCGTTGACCATAACCATCGCGGCGAGGCCAACGAGTTTGTTCTCTCGGCGAAGTTTGATGATCAACTCCGCAAGTGGGCTTTCCTCGCCGTTGCGGGCGGGAGCTTTGCCATCGTTGGACTCTCCAAAACTGCCTGGCAGGAAAATGAACATGAGAACTACGCCGCTCAGGCAAGCTCCGAACAACCATCGACGAAGCTGCCCTGACCGCTTGATGCTCTCAGGAATTTTGGTCATCGCGTTCTTTCCGTTTTCAAAGTCAAGCCGACGTCCAGCCTACGATAAAGATCACCGGCTCTTCGGATTAGGACCGCTCGATCAATGAGTGCCCGAAGTCGTAGCCTGACTCTCCGAGTCGGGTACGGGAAACGCCCGACTCGGAGAGTCAGGCTACGGTCAAATATGACCGTTATTCTTCGAGCGGTCCTTACCTTATTCAACGGGCTTGTTTTGATCCCTGACGAGATTGCGGTTCTCTTCAGTCATCAGGATCTGCAACTGCTCGATCTGTCCGTCCTGCGTCTTGAGACCCAAGGTTACCTTACGCTCCGGTTCGTGGCCCATCTGCGACAAGAGTCTCACAAGATCCTCGGCGAAGCGTTTGCGGGCGATATCGCCGTATTCCTTGTTCGCGAATTTCATGATTCGATCAATCGGGATGCCATCGATCGAAGCGAGCGGGGACCACTTGTCGTGTACACAGACGATAGGCCGATCGTTCTCCCAGCGGACGCCCGAGTACGGAGCGACATTCGCGTACCAACCCTCTGTCACCAGCTTTCTCTGTGACAAGGGAATTGATTGCTCCAACAGCTTATGGCCGATCGGGTCGACCTCGGGGCCGCCGCAGTTTGTCATCACCGCGACACCGACTCCGTGCTCGGGCAGGAAACCGATCCACGCATTGCAATTGCTGCGGTGACCGGTCTTTTCCAGAACTCGGCCAACACCGTCAATCGACCCTACGGACCATCCGAACGCCGTCCCCGAGGCCGTTCCGTCCGAGAGCGTTGTCTCGGTGTGAAGCTGGTCGAGCATTTCACGGGTGAAAACTCCCGGCTTCATTTGAGCTGCCAGAAACTTCGCCAGATCCTCAACCGTAGTGACCAGGCCGTCGGAAGCTGCCAACCGCTCCTTGAAAGAATGCTTAATTTTGGCACCGGTACGCGAGGGCGTTGTGGCACCAGAATGCGAGCGCCAATCGTAGCCGGTGGCCAGGCGGAGTTTGTCGTCAGCCTGAATGGCCGTTCGTTCCAGCTTGAGTGGGTCGCAAACGAACTCCTTCATCAGCCGGTCGAATGGCTTTCCAGCGGCCCGTTCCAACGCATGGCCCAGCAGCCCGAATCCGAGATTGGAAAATCCGTCGGAAGTATCAGGATCGAACTTCAATCTGACGTCGACCATTGGGTCGTGGTGGTGAAGCTTGACGTTGGACAGGTGGTCGTAAAGCCGCTGCGGTTCCAGTTGGTACCAGCCTTCGACCGACTGGACCTGGCCCGGCACACCGCGTGGCAAGCCAGACGTGCCGACCGCTAGCTGCCGCAGCGTAATCGTTGCTCCGACTTCGGGCGTCGTGCTGATGGAAACGCCGTCGGGCAGATACTTCGCGACGGGTTGATCGAGATCGACCACCCCCTGTTCATGCAGGATCACTGCCAGCGAAGCGGTGAAGGCTTTGGTCACGGAGGCGACATGGTACTGAGTCTGCGTCGTCGCCGGTCTTTCCGTCGTCGTGTCTTCAAACCCGAACGCGCCCTGGTAGACGATCTCGCCATCGCGCACGACAACGGCGCTCAGGCTCGGATAGGTGTCGCCACGCATCGTCTGCATCCACGAGTCCATGTGCGAGATGTCATTGTCGGAAAACTCGCTCACGTCACCCAATCCCGGCCCACGTAGAAACTCGCCCCTGAACTTCGAATCGCCGATCAAATGGAACACGACGTAAACCGCCATGATCCCCACGACCGAAGTCAGAACGATAATCGCGATCGCGGGAGCCTTCGGCAAACGCTGCGGCGTTGGGTCAACCGAGTCTTGCAGGTCAACACCCGCGGCCTGCGCGTTTGATTCGTTGTCTGCCGCTGCAGACTTCTTCTTCTTCTTCTTCTTCTTCTTTCTGCGAGACCATACCCAGACGCATACCAAAGCAATCTCGAACGGGATCGTGGCTCCCACCACCGATTGAAAAAGTACAGGCCCCATATCAGGGATTGGAAACTGTAGCCCGCAGAACCCTCCGAGCAGCGTGGGCAGAATGACCGCTAGCGATTCACGCCACGACGGAATCAGGATGTTCCAGTTCTCTGCCCAACTGGAATTCAGACCGCAATTCCAAACCGGATCGGTGAGTGCGGACACGAGATCGAAAATGTCGCCCGAGTCTTCGCCCTTTGTTTCATCTTCGAGACTTGCGACCAGCTTCAACAGGTCCTGACGGCGCGGTTCAAGTCGCACACGCACGGCGCGTTGATTGATCAGGTAGGTCGCCCAATAGGCCACGAGCAGGAAAAGGCCGAGCCCCCCACTAAAGACGACAAACCCCCACCAGTTGCTGGATGTTTCCCAGGCAACCTGCAGAAAGAACGCCATGATCGCAATAGAAAACGGCAGCAGATACCACCAGAAAACATTGCGTAGCAGCCAGATCTGATGCTCGACCTGAGTCAATGACTCCTTCACGTAGTACAGAAGCGGTTCGCCCGGCGGACTCGGTCGCTGCGGATGACGCTTGCGATCAACGACAAAGAATCCGGCAACCCAGATAAGAGCGGGCACCATCAGATACCAGGTCCAGGGCAATGACATCGTGCTGCCCACGTAGAACCAGACAGGTATCATCAGGAGGGAGCCTCTTGCTTCACGAAGATCCCGCGAGAAGATCGTCGATTGAAATCCCTCGTGGGAACGTCGCACTACTTTCGACAGTGAGTCGGCATCGATCGTGACACGCGTCTGAGCGGCGTCCGCCTTCCACGCCTGCTGAAATTTGTCAGGATCCATGTGAGCTCCCATCCATCAATTCACTCAGAGCCGTCTTCGCCCTGTTCAGCTTTACGCCCACGTTGCTTTCCGAGATGCCCAACACTTCGGCCATCTCCCGGTAACTCAATTCGTCCAGGTAAAGCAGCACCAGCGCCGCATCGGTTTTTCGCAACTGGTGAATCGCTTTGTAGAGTTGCTCGACGGTCTCTCGCTGCTGAACCTGCTCGGCGCTGTCCGACTCCTCGGTTGGCAACGACTGAACTTCCAGGAACGGTTTCTGTCGTGACCGTCGAGGTCTGTCCTTCCTCTGCCAGTTCATCGCGGTGTGAAGTGCCACGCGATAAAACCACGTCGCCGCACTCGCCTTGCCCTCAAACTTCGGCAAGGACCGCCAGGCCTGCAGCAGAATTTCCTGAGCAAGGTCCTGGCATTCTTCACTGGTCAGTGTGTAAGCGCGAGCCACCTTCACGAC
Source organism: Planctomycetaceae bacterium (assembly GCA_047611045.1). Taxonomy (GTDB): domain Bacteria; phylum Planctomycetota; class Planctomycetia; order Planctomycetales; family Planctomycetaceae; genus JABMPE01. Next base: position 8,650 of record JBLFXD010000001.1, read on the forward strand.
CGACGAGCCATGCTCGCCCAGCCAGTTCATGAACTGTGACTCTTGATCGTCGCCCACCAACTCAGATCCTTTAAAAACCTCGTTCCAGCAGTATTGGTCACGCGAGCGAGCATCCCCTTACACAGAAACATCCGCCGCAGTCGATTTCCTCTGGACCATGATCCGGGGCAGCGTGTTGATGCGGACTGCGGAGAGATTCAGGTCGACTTTCACGACGGTCGTCGCGACACCGTGAGTAGAGCGTGCGACGGATTTCGGCAACGGAGCCTTCGACTGAATGACGGGGCTTCCTACCGCGAAAGAATTCAGGCAGACTGTACGGTGCCGAATCGTTCGCAGTCATCCAGACCCTCCCAATCAGAAACGCAGATCGACTTCGATGCCCCATCAACTGCAAAGGCGACAACTTCTGCAGGCCGGATTGACTGGCTTTACCGGCCTCACCCTGCCTGGTCTTTACCGGGCGAGGGCCGAGGCGGCGACGAGTCGGCAGTCCGACACCGCCATTATTCTGGTCTGGCTGCGCGGCGGCCAAAGTCATCTCGACACCTTCGATATGAAGCCGGATGCCGTATCGGATTACCGAGGTCCGTTCAGCCCGATCGACTCGAACGTGCCTGGCATGTCCATCACCGAGCTGTATCCGAAAATGTCGCAGTGCGCCGACAGGTTCGCGCTGCTGCGTTCGGTGGCTCATAACGCGGGCGGGCATCCGGCGGGTTCTCTGCGAGTCCTCGGTGGCGATCCCGCGTCGGCCGATAAGCCCACGCCGACGTATCCGGACTGGATGTCCATCGCCAGCTACCTCAGGCACGACCCGTCCCGGCAGCTTCCGAATTATGTCACCGTCAATCCTGTCGACCGTTACGACTCGTTCCAGATTGCCGGTCCAGCTTACCTGGGGCCGTCCTACGAACCGTTCAAAGTGACCGGTGACCCCTCCGCACCGAAATTTTCCGTCCCCAATCTCGGGCTGTCCGATCAGGAAGCGAATCGCCGCCTGGGCGAGCGGAGTGATCTCCGTCGGAACATCGATCTCATGCGGCGGGACATCGATCAAACGGGATTGATGCGGGCCTTCGACAGCTTCGATGCCCAAGCTCTGCGACTGCTCTCCAGCCCCGAAGCGGCCAAGGCGTTCGACGTCTCCCAGGAACCCGACAAACTCCGAGATCGATACGGCCGCAACAGCTGGGGCCAGCAATGCCTGATGGCTCGACGGCTGGTCGAAGCGGGCGTGGATATCGTGTCGACCGAGTTTGATGGCCCGCTGTGTGGTCGTGTCGCCAATTGGGATGACCACGCCGTGAACCACCACGTCTTCGACGCCAACAAGCATCGGGCTCCGTTCTACGATCAGGCGATCTCCGCATTGATTGAAGACATTTACGACCGCGGGCTGGATCGGCGAGTCATGGTTGTCGTCACCGGCGAGTTCGGTCGCACGCCACGAATCACCAACGTCGCCAGCAGCGGCGGTGGTGTGGCCAGCGCTGCCAAAGGCACGGTGCAGCCCGGTCGAGATCACTGGCCACGTGCCAACACAATGCTCTTTTCCGGCGGAGGCATTCAAACGGGCCAGGTCATCGGCGCCACCGACAAGAATGGCGAAGACCCGATCTCGCGACGCGTGACGCCGTACGATTTTCTGATGACGATTTTTCAACACCTCGGCTTCGACCACGTGCAGCTCGCCCTGCACTCATTCGCCGGCCGCCGGAATCCGATCTTTTCCAAAGGCGATCCGATTCCCGAACTCGCCCGCACGTCGTGACCGAACAAACCCCGGTGAGGAACTGGCTATGCGCGTCGCAGCAATCATTATTCTTTCCGGAGTCAGTCAATGAAAAGAGTTGCCGCCGAACCGCTCGTGTACGAATTCAGCCGTCACCTGGAACCGCGGGCGAGGATTCAGTCGGGTGAGTCGTTGCTCGTTGAGTCCGAAGATGCGCTGTCGGGGCAGATTCGCACGAACAACGACCGGCGCGACAAACAGGCCATGCCGTTCAGCAATCCCGTGGCCGGTCCCATCTTCGTTGAAGGAGCGGAACCGGGTGACTCGATCGCCGTCACGATTCAGAAGATCGAGCCGCGAGACAATCAGGCGGCGACTTACACCGGGGCACCGAAACAGCTTTGCGAATGGCTGGGCACCGACGTGCCGCCCGGAGCCCACGTTTGCCCAATTCGCGATGGACACGTTTACTGGAGCGACGACATCGCGATTCCGTACGCACCGATGCTCGGCTGCATCGGCACGGCTCCGGCCGTCGGCGTTCCGACCACGCTTCCTGCCGGACCGCACGGCGGCAACCTTGATCTGGTCGAGGTCTGTCCGGACAGCACGATTCATCTGCCGGTCTTCGTCGACGGAGCCTGCCTCTACCTTGGAGACGCTCATGCGGCGATGGGGCATGGCGAGTTGTCTGCCACCGGTCTTGAGATGGCCGCCGAAACGACGATCTCTATCGAGCTGATGAAATCAAAAACGCTCGCCGGCCCTCGTATCGAAACTCCAACCGAGATCGTCACTGTCGCGACGGGCTGCCCGATGGAGCGGTCAGTCGCCGAAGCGTACGCTCGGCTGATTCTGTGGATGGAAGAAGACTTTGGCTGGGACCGCTGGAAGGCGTACGACGTGCTGACTCATGTCGGCCGCATTTCCGTCGGCTACTACGGCATCGGTACCGTCGGCACAAAGATCGAAAAGAAGTACCTGGCCACTCCGCCTCCGGCGTGAGATTGCCGAATTCCGCAACCACTGTGAGAAGGAACGTGGCGACCCACCGTGGAAGCAACTCTCTACGTTGCGGTGGGCAGAAGAAGTGACGCATCAATGTCGTCGACCGTCGCGCAGCCGGATGAAATCATCGCGTTCGTCAGTTCATCGCGGAGGATTTCGAGGGCCAGTTTGACGCCGGTTTCTCCGCCGGCTGCCAGTGACCACGCCTGAGGCCGACCGATCAGGACGGCTTTCGCTCCCAGTGCCAGTGCTTTCAGAACGTCTCCGCCGCGACGGACGCCGCTGTCGAAGAGGACTTCCAGATTTCCATCGGCGGCTTCGACGACTTCTTTCAGCATATCGATCGACGCGGGCATGCCGTCCAGTCGGCGGCCGCCATGATTTGAGACGACGATTCCGTCGAGCTTCAAATCGATCGACTGCTGCACGGCCTCTTTCGTCAGCACACCTTTCAGAATGATCGGCAACTTTGTTTCGCGACGCAGCCACTGAAAGAAGTCGACGCTCAAAGAAACGTCCCAGGCTTTCGCGTTGAAGGCGACCAGCTCGTCATACGAGTTTCGCTCGGAGACTTTTGTGTGGCCGATGTCGCGCAGATGTTTCAGCAGCATGTCTCTGGGAAGTGAGAACCGGTTTCGCAGGTCCGCGTCTTTCCGCTCACCCAGGTCGACAGTCACGACCAGAGCTTTGTAGCCGGCAGCTTCGGCTCGTTTGACGAGTTGCCTCGCCAGCTCGCGATCGCTGGGCACGTACAACTGAAACCACTTCGGGCCAGAGCTGGCCGCTGCGATTTCCTCGACGCTGTTTCCGACACTCGTACTGGTGACGCAGATCGTTCCCGCCGACGCAGCTGCTCGCGCCGACGCTCGCCCGCCTTCGGGATGAAACATTCGTAGCGCCGCGACAGGCGCGAGCATGATTGGCATCGAAATCTTTTGCCCCAGCACGGTTGTAGAGAGATCCGTCCGCTGAACTCCGTGCAGCAGCGGAGGCAGAATCCGCATGCGGCGAAAAGCTTCGACGTTGTCCCGGAGTGTGACCTCGTCTTCGGATCCGCTGGTGATGTACTCGAATGTCGTCTTGGGAAGCTTCGCTTTGGCGAGCGGAATGAAATCGCCGATCGTCACCGGAGAAGCCGGCCACGCGTCAACCGCCGCCGCTCCGACTCCACCAGCGCCGGGCTTGCCGGCGTTATCGACAGACGCCTCGTCGGCCGCTGCTGCGGTGTTGCCTTCCACGTGGGCGGCCGAAAACATTCCGGCACCAAACGCCAGGAGCTGGGAGAAAGTTCGACGGTTCATTGCATCCCTCTTTCTGCGGCGGGCGTGTAACGTTTGGAACTAACGGGCAGACTGTGTCAGCAATTCATTGTCACCTCGCCCCTGGGGGAGAGGTCGCGGTCTCAGCCGCGGGTGAGGGGGACTTCGAGGTCGTCCCGCTCGCTGAAACCTTCTGAAACGGAAACCCTCACCCGGGCCTGAAAGCCCGACCTCTCCCGCAAGCGGGAGAGGTGAGATTTCCAAGGGACGTCGCAATGTCCAACTGCAATTTTGACAACAGAACAATCTGCGGCTTATCCCACGTCGACAGACTCTAGCGAGGCTCTTCGTTCATGACACGCCGCCGTGACTTTACATTGGCTATCCTCGCGATGTGCATCGCCTTGGTGGTGCATTTCACATTGTCTCCGCCGCCGTCTGTGAACGGAGCGGGAAACGAAACCGGACACACTGGACGAACTGACAACCCGGTCAGGCCCGACTCGCCGCCGCAAGTGATCATTGTCGGAGCCGGCATCTCTGGACTCTCGGCCGCGCTGGAACTCGGGCGCGGCGGCGCGAACGTCACGGTCGTCGACATGTCTTCGGTTTTCGGCGGTCACGCCGTGATGTCTCAGGGAGGCGTCAGCGTCGTCGACACGCCGATCCAGCGCGAGACTGGCTGGAACGATTCATCCGACCTCGCGGAACGCGACTTCATCGAATGGGGTGAGGACGCCGACCCGGCATGGGTGAAGTATTACGTCGAGAATTCACGACGAGACATTTACGAATGGCTGACCGAGCTGGGAGTTCGCTTCGAGGGTGTCCTGCCGGCGCCGGGCAACTCGGTGGACCGTTTTCATCAGCCGGCCGGACGAGGCATCGGACTGGTGGCACCGCTGTATCGCGAGTGCCTGAAGCATGCCAACATCCGCTTTGTCTGGAACGTGCAGGCAACGAAGTTGCTGCAGGACGGCGATCGCGTGACCGGCGTTCGACTCCTGAATCTCCGCGAGGATTCAGAGCAGTCACTTAAAGCCGAGGCCGTCGTGCTGGCAACCGGAGGCTTTCAAAGCAATCTCGACATGGTTCGCGAGTTCTGGCCAGCAGACGTGACGTTTCCGGAAAAGATTCTGGCGGGGTCAGGACGCAATTCGGTCGGCCGCGGACACCGGCTGGCTCAGGCGGCCGGCGCTGAACTCGTGAAGATGGATCATCAGTGGAACTATTTCACCGGCATTCCCGACCCGCGTCAGACCGACAGTAATCACGGACTCAGCGCCGCCAACATGTACGGCATTCTGGTCAATCCACAGGGACAGCGTTTCGCGAATCTCCACAACTGGGCGAAGGAAGTGATGCCGCCGATGCTCCGTCAGAAGCGTGTCACCGTGTGGTTCGTGTTTGACGAGGCGACGAAATCAAAGTTCACGATCTCCGGCTCGGACTGGGCGGACTTCAAGAAAGTCGAGCGGCTCGTGCTGGACAATCCGGATCTCGTGGCGAAGGCAGACACGATCGCCGGCCTCGCTGAGAAGACCGGACTGCCTCCGAAAAATCTGCAGGCAACGATCGCCCGGTATAACGCACTGGTCGACAAAGGTCGCGACGAAGACTTCGGTCGCTTCGGCCCGGACCGATCCGAGTTCAACAACACGGCGTCGCCCAAACTGAACTCGCCGCCTTACTACGCCATGCAGAGTTGGCCGCTCACCCGCAAGAGCATGGGCGGCGTGGCTATCGATCTAAAGTGCCGAGTGCTGACTCGATCGAAGACTCCCATTCCAGGGCTGTACGCCGTCGGCGAGCTGACCGGTCTGGCCGGCATCAACGGAAAGGCGGCACTGGAAGGCACGTTTCTCGGCCCGTGCATCGTCACCGGCCGAGTCGCCGCGCGTTCAATTCTGGGCGAGCCCGCTCCGCCAGTGACGCCGCTGCCAGCCAGTTCCGAACGCTGCACTGACTGTCACGACGTCGCATCGCTCGTCAAAGAAAATCGCAAGGGCTACTGGCATTTCGAGAAGTCACATCGCGTCGTACTGGAACGAGAACTCGCGTGCCTGCTGTGTCATGCAGAACTGGCTCCGTACGACGAGGCGTCTCATAAGATGAACCAGCTGGCGCTAACGGCATCCTGCGCGAGTTGTCACATCGCCCAGGAATAACGACGCACGCTGGCTGGTTGGACTTCGCCACTTGGGACCTTATCGTCACCTCGCCCCCTTGGGGGAGAGGTCGCGGTCTCAGCCGCGGGTGAGGGGGCTTTTACACCTGATTTTTACGACAAAGGTGACATTCTTTTGAAACGGAAGCCCTCACCCGGCCCTGAGAGGCCGACCTCTCCCGCAAGCGGGAGAGGTGACATTTCGAAAACGTAGCGATGTCCAATCAGGCGGATCTAATTCTAGATCTGACAACTCAGGAGAATTCATCATGACTGAAAAGAGCCTCGTCACTTCAAGCGTCGACTTTGACGCCGACGGAAAACAGTCCGGCAACCTCGCCGTGCCGCAGTCGACAAACTCAGCTGGCTGGGCGAAGTACTTCGTGCCGATCTTTGTGGTGAAAAATGGCGACGGGCCGACTGCCGTTCTCTCCGGAGGCAACCACGGCGACGAGTACGAAGGTCCCGTCACGCTGATGAATCTTTTTCGCGAACTGAATCCGGCAGACATTCGCGGGCGGATCATCATCATTCCAATGTTGAATCATCCGGCGGTGGCGTCGGGCACGCGGCTGTCACCGATTGACGGAAAGAATATGAACCGGGCGTTTCCGGGCCGGCCGACGGACACGATCACCGGCATGATCGCGCACTTTGTCGCCACCCAGGTGCTACCGTTGGCTGATCTGGTCGTGGATATTCACTCGGGCGGCTCGTCCATGCACATGCTGCCTTCGGTCAACATGCACCGCGTGGACGACGCCGATCAGATGGAACGCATGCTGGCAGCCGGTCGCGCGTGGGGAGCCCCTTACGTCTTCCTCTATCACGACGTGGCCGGGTCGGGACTGCTGCCGTCATTTGCCGAAGGGCTCGGCAAAGTCACGCTGGGTACTGAGATGGGCAGCAAGGCTCAATTCGGAGTCGACATGCTGCGTCACACCGGCCGAGTCCGCAACGTCCTGCATCATGCCGGCATCCTGCAGGAAGCACCCACGGATCGTGGCGAGGCGAAGCCGATCATCATGGCCGGCGATCACGAAGAGGATTACATCATGTCTCCAGCCAGCGGTATCTTCGAACCGTTTTTCGAACTGGAAGACCGCATCGAATCCGGACAGCAGATCGGTCAGGTCCACAGCCTGGAACATCCCGACCGGCCGACCGAACCTGTCTTCGCACAGTCGAGCGGAATTCTTTTCGTGCGGCGATCCGTTCCGCTGTGCCGTCAGGGCGAGTGCCTGGCCGTGCTGACTCGCGAAGTGGATATGTGATTGCCGATTGGAAAAGGCCGTAATGCCTGGTGGTGATTGGGCGGCCGGGGTAGGTTTTCGTAGGGTGTGACAAGCGGGCTGAATGGTGATGGCGGTGTGCCGGCGCGGAGATCCTTGAGCAATTTCGACGTTTGCAAACTCCGACAACTGCCCGCGCCGGCACACCGTCAATTGAGTTTGCTCCGCTTGTCACACCCTACTCAAGCTGACGATGCATCGCGGACCGTTGCCGGTTTGCTGTCCTGCCATTAGCCTCGCCATCTCACGGAAATATTCAGTCGTTCAGACGGCGATTTCGGAGAAAGCTCGATGGGTAATGTTTTGCATGCTCGGCGGTTGATTGTTGCGGCGGTCGTGCTGGTGTCGGTCGCTTCTGCGACGAGCGAATCCCGTGGCGAAGACTGGCCTCAGTTTCGAGGGCCAAACGCCAGCGGCATCGCCAGTGAGAGCACAAAGCCGCCGCTCCACTTTTCCGCTGACGAGAACGTCAAGTGGTCGGTCGAGTTGGGTAAGGGTGTTGCCTGCCCGGTGATCGCTGACGGACGGCTCTTCGCCACAACGATGACCCCGGACGATCGCTTCGCCGTGATCGGTTTCGACGAGGAGTCCGGCAAAGAACTCTGGCGAACCCACTTCGACGCCGGCAAGCTGCCCGAGATCACGCCTCCTAACGAGCACGCTTCTTCCACTCCAGCCGCCGACGGAAATCGCGTCTTCGTCCACTTCAGCACGATCGGGCTGATCGCCCTCGATGCGAAGTCGGGTGACGTTCTGTGGAAGCATCCTCTGCCGATGCCGTTTTATTTGATGGGCTGGGGCGCGGCGAATTCTCCCATCCTCTACGGCGAGACCGTCGTCTTTAACCTGGACGATGACTTGGGTTCCTACCTGATCGCTCTGGATCAGAAAACCGGCGACGTTCGCTGGCGGAAGGAGCGACCGGACATGCTCGGCGGGTACGCAGTGCCCGTTCTGTGCACGGCCAAAGGTCGCACGGATATCGTCGTGGCGGGGTCCGGAAAACTGATCGGTTATGACCCGTTGACCGGCAGCAACCGCTGGACGTGCAACTCCCTGCTGCGAACGATCATGTCGACGCCGGTGGTGGACGGCGACCGGATTTATCTCACGTCACAAAGTTATGGAGATACCGACCGCGTGCTGAAGTTCGCGCTGCTGCAGTGGCGCGACACGAATCAGGACGGCAAGCTCGAAAAGAAAGAACTCGAAACCGCGTTCCACAAGAAGTTCGACAAAGGCGACGCCAACGGCGACGGCTTCCTGGTCGACGACGAAATCGACGCGGCGTTTCAGGCACCGACCAACATGGTCGGCGGTGGCAACATCAGTCAGGCGATTCTGGGCGGCGGTTCCGGCGACGTCACAAAGTCGCACATGCTCTGGAACCTCGACCACAAAACGCCTTCGAACATCGCCTCGCCGCTGGCCTTCGACGGCCGATTGCTGATGGTGAAGAAGGGCGGCATCTCCGCGGCTTTCTCGCTGAAAGATGGAGAAACGGTCTGGACGAAAAAGCGAGTCGGTAATTACGGCAACTACTACGCGTCGCCGATCGCGGCCGGCGAGTACATCTACGTTCCCGGCGAAAACGGCAACATCGTCGTCCTGAAAGCCGGCCCGGAGATCGATGTTATTTCGAAAAACGACGTTGGAGACAGCCTGATCGCCACGCCAGCGATCGCCAATAACCGACTCTACGTGCGGACTCTGCACAAACTGTTCTGCTTCTCTGAAGAGGCAAAGTAGCACCATGATTTACTCAATTGTTCATCGAACGTTTTGTCAGAGCCGAGTCCTGACGACAGTGCTCCTGACCACCGTGCTCGTGGCCGGCACGGTTGAAGCCGCCGAGTTCGTACAGGTCATTCACGGCCCTGAGGCAGCTCCGCTCGAAAAGCTCGCCGCCAGCGAACTTGCCGACATCCTGGACCGAGTGTTTGACGATGTCGAAGTCCGCAGCGGAAGTGTCGTCGCGCAACGAGCCGGAACAATCCTCTTCGTCGGGAATCCTGACACGAACCCGCGAATCGCTCCCAATAACTTCGACTGGCCGATGGTGACCGATCAGGGAATCGCCATCGTTTCGAACGGCGAACAGAAACTTCACGCCGTCGGAGGCGGAAGTCCGGCCGCAACAATGTGGGCCGCCTGCGAACTCGGGCATCGCCTGGGAATTCGATACCTGCTGCGGGGAGACATCGACCCACTCAGCAAACGGGCCTTTGACCTGTCAGACATCGAGTTCACGATTGAGCCGCAGGTTCGTGAGCGCGGCTGGGAGACGCTCGGAGCGGGCGCGCACTCATTCGAATCATGGGGACTCGTCGATCATCAGCGAGTGATCAGGCAGCTCGCCAAAATGAAATTCAATCATTTGATCCTGAAGATCGAACCTTGGCATCCGTTCCTCCAATACGACTTTGAAGGCGTTTCGAAAACCACGGGCACGTTCTGGCACGGAAGGAATTATCCACTGACCGGAGACGTCGTCGGCAAAAAGGCCTTCGGCGGAGCAAAGTTCTTTTCACATCCGACCTTGGCAGACGCCGACTCGCCCGCCAATCGGAAAGCGGAACAGCAGCGTTTCCTGACGTCGTTGATTGATTCGGCAAAGAAGTACGGCATGTCTGTTTCCGTCCAGCTCCGACGATCGAGGTTTGCTCCGGAATTCGCCAAAGTCCTAAAGGGTTCTTCCAGCAAGCCCGGTCAACTTTTGAGCATTTCTCCGGCCAACCTGCAGAAGCCGGAACGTGAAGCGCAGATGCTGTTTGCGGCTGGAATGAAGTCCGCGTTCAAGACGTACCCCGGTGTCGATCAGGTGTCCTGGCTGAAGGCACGTTCGGCGACTCGACGATTCGGAGTCGTCACTTCCATCAGACGCGAGTCGGCGGAAACGAGTGTCCCGAATCTGGATCGAACTGTCGCCAAAAACAAAACAGAGATTCCCGCCCCGGCAAAGGACTCGCGGCTCTCACTGGCGATTCACTCACCGACCCTGGACATGCTTCCGCAGATGCATTCGCAGGATGTACAGCGAACCCTGCAGGACGCGATCAAAGCTGGCTGGACTTCCGTCGCCATTGGACCATCGACAATCAACGAGTTCAGCCAGGACGTGCACTATGTTTCGCGGGCGATGTGGGATGTCAGCTTGAGTCCCGCTGATTCGCACAAAGATCTCTGGGCGACGACGACCGGAAACGAATCGGCGTCCGATCGCTTGTGGCTGGGTCGTCAGCACCTGGAAAAGGCATCCGCACTGATTCTTGCCAACGACCCGGGTCTGGTGAAGCTTGGTCCGGGAATGCTGATAAAGCGACACTACATTGCCGAGCCGATTCCCGAATGGTGGGCGGAAGCGACGGACGCTTACACGCAGTACCTGATCGAACTGTACCGAGCTCAGGGAGCGGTGGACGGCGGTGCAAAACTCGTCCTGTTTTACTACGCCAAGCGCAGCGAGTTTGTGCTGGAGTATCTGGGCGCCGTAAAAGCCGTTCGAGAAGCCGCACTGGCAAAGAAAGCCGGCGACAATGAGATGGCCGTCGAGCATCTCGAACTGGCCCTTGAGTCAACTTACAACTGCATCAACACGCTGTCCGACGTCGCACGCAACCAGGGCGACCGAGGCCTGATCGCCGTTCTGAACGCTTACGCCTATCGCCCACTCGTGGCCGAACTGGAACGGCTGTCGGAAGAGGAGTGAACCGGCGCGGTCGAGTTCACTCTACGAGATCGAGCATCAGTCAGCTGTCGACCGAACTATTCGATGCAATACAGCTTGTGCCGAGTTCGCAACAGCACTGAATCGGAGAGGATTGCCGGCGAGGCCATGAGCTGATCATCGATGGCAGATTCGATCAGGTCGGACGGCTCGGCGGATGCCTTTACAGCAGTGACTGTGCCTTCGTGACTGAAGAAGAAGACATGCCCGTTCGCGAAAACGGGTGACGCTGAGTAATTTCCCGGGATTCGTTTTCGCCAGTGAGTTTCTCCCGTGTCTGAGTCCAGGCAGGTCAGGATCCCGTTGTCGTTGATCACGAACAGAAGTTGATCAACAAGCACCGGCGATGGGTTCTTCGGGATCTGACTCTTCTCCTTCCACTTAACGTGAGACTGCGTCACGTCGCCCTCGCCGTCAACTTTGATAGCCCACAACTGAGGTTGACCGTAGCCAGTACAGATAAAGACGACGCCGTTTCGGTAAACAGGTCGCGGAACATTCGAGAATCCCGAACCATGGTCGACACGCCAGATTTCGTCGCCGGTCGAAGGATCGTAGGAGACCACCCACTGAGCGCCGGGAATGACGAGCTGATCTATTCCGTCGTGCGTGATCAGAAGTGGCGTCGAGTAGGCTTTGCGATGCTGACCGTCTTCGTTCCGAAATGGCGGCCGTGGTGTCTGCCAGACGGTTTTTCCCGTGGTCTTATCAAGAGCGATGATGAACTGAGTGTCGACGCCGTCGCAGACAAGGACGATCAGATCCTTATAGAGCATCGGCGAACTGCCGACTCCCACGCTGTAGAAGACGGGAATCGATCGTCGCCAGATCACACGATGCGAATCTCGATCAAGGCAGAAGGTCCCGTAAACTCCGAAGTGCACATAGAGGCGGTTGCCTTCGATGAAAGGGGTGGGCGAGGCGTAACTGTTGCCTACATGGATCGCTTCCGGATTCTTGACGAATGCCAGCTCGGTATCGAGAGCGACTGTTCCGGAGTGCCGATCGTATGACAGGACTCGCAGAGAGACGCTGCCTGCGACCTGCCGACGTTTGAATTTCTCACGATCAAGTTGAGACTCCTTGAACTGCGCTTCGATCTGTTCGGTCGTAGGTTTTGTCTCGACGGCAGTTGTTACCCAGACGCGGTCACCTTGGACGATGGGAGACGACCACGCATTACCCGGCACGTCGACCACCCAACGGACGTGCTCAGAGCCGCTCCACTTCAATGGTATGTTTGATTGCCACGCGACACCTTGCCCTTCCGGCCCTCGGAATTGAGGCCAGTCGGCTTGCGCTGGCACGTGCAGAGTCGCCGAACCGATCAGAAAGAGGAGCAGAATTCGCATGACGATATCCCGAGTGGTGAATGCGAGGCTCGCGGGATGAATCGGAATCCATCTCGAATTTGGATTCAGGAGAGGCAGCGACAACTGAGCAATATGTCTCCAGTGTCGCGATTGCCGGTCAGTTGATCAATCGCCGACCTTGTCATTCCTGTGTGGTAGTTTGCTCGCTTCCGTGGATCCTTCGTAACGCTGCTCGATTCTCTAGATCGGATCTCACGGCCTGCCACTGAGGTAACTGAGAAGGTCGGCCATCGCCTGTTTGTTGATGCTTTTCTCAAGCCCTTCCGGCATGAAGGACATGCCGGTGCTCTTGAGCTTCTCGATTTCAAGGCGAAGCACCTGCCTGGTCGTACCGTCGGCCTGTTGCAACGTGACGGCGTTCGATGTTTCCTCACTGATCATCCCGGTGTAGACCCGCCCGTCGACTGTCTGCAACACGTAGTTCTGAAACAGCGGCTTGAGCTGACGGTTCGGGTCCAGAATTTCAACCAGCAAAGTCTCTGCGGATCGCCGAGAGGTGTCGTTGAGTGGCGGTCCGATGGCTTTCCCGACGTCGCCTCGCTTGTGACATGCCGCGCAAACTCGTTCGTAGGCCTTCCGCCCGCGATCTGGATCACCGGCCATGTTGAGCGAGGATTGATAGCTGGCGATGACCGTTTCTCGACGCGCACCACGATCGTCCGGAAACAGATCACGCATCCTTGCCGCAGTCGTCTTGTCGGCTTGCGTCAACAGCCACTGGATGCGTGCCCGGTCGACGTCGCCTGGCGAGACGATTTTTGCGGCCACGGCGTCCACCAATCGGTTCGCCCAGACCGGTCTGGAAAGCAGCGTTTCAATCGTCGTCCGCCGAACGGACGGCGTCATCTGCGGCCATCGATCGAGCAGCAAGTCTGCAACTTCCGGGTGATCGAATTTTGCCATCGTCTCGCAAAGTGCCCGTTGCATCGGCACTGGCTGGCCGGGACCGAGCAGCCGATGAAACAGTCGTTGCAGCTCGGTATCGAATTCCGCCAGACCGAGCGTGCGTACGGCCTCAATGCGACGGTCAATCGGTTGCGAGTCGTCCTGTACCGTCAGGCGAGCCTGCGAGACGAGTTGCTCAAACATCAACTGCGTCGAGCCGACCTTCGTCAGACGCCGGAGTTCCTCACGACGGACACGAGCGAACAGGCTTCTCTGGATCGCCGAAGCGAATTTCGGATCATCCGCGTCGATTGTGCTCAGGCTCCGCAGGACGGCGGCGATGCTGGCCGATTCGCCTTGCAGCCCGATCTGTGCTGCCAGATCGAGCAACAGCTGGCGGATCGATTTCTTCGAGACAGATTTTCGGTCTTTGACCAGCCGGGAAAATACATCTCCACCGCCAGACACAAGGGAACTTTGCACAGCCATCAGCAGCAATGAGTTTTCCGAGTCCTGACGAGCGAGCTCAGCGAGCGCGGCGTTTCGTCGTGGTCCTCGGAGTTGCCCCAGGGAAAACGCCAATTGAAAACGCACGCGAATGTCGAGATCGGCGACGTGACTAAACAGTGCTTCGCGTAGCGGCGAGGAATCTCCCGCCGACAACTCGGCCAGCTGGATTGCGCGTTCGCGCACACGCGGGCTGGCATCTTCCAAAGACGAGATCAGTAAGTCGTCCCGCAGTGCGTCGAGTGTTTGCAAAGCAGACAACGCCAGTAGTCGGGCCTGTGGAGAATCTGAGTGTCGTGCAGTTTCTGTCAAAGGACCGATTGCCGTCGGATCCTGCCGCTCTGACAACAGCCTCGCTGCTGTGTCGCGATGCCAGCCGTTCGGATGTGCGAGCAGGCGGACCAGTTCGTGAGCGTCGAGTTTGTCCAGACGTGGCCGCAGTCGTGGTTGATGATCCTGTGGAACAATCCGATAGATCCGACCGTGATTAGTGCCGAGGCTTGGGTCAAGCGTTTTCAACTCGCTCTGCGGGACGAATGCCGCGCCTTCGATCAGCTGGCGGTACATGTCCACAACATAGAGCGCCCCGTCCGGGCCATTCGCGAATTGCACGGGGCGGAACCAGCTGTCCCTCGATGCGAGAAATTCGCGTTCTGGATCGGCCCGCAACGCAGCCAGGTGAATGCCTCGCTGTTCAAGCCGGGCTCGGTACACAAGGTTATTCGCCACTTCACCGACAAACAGATTGCCGTAGAATTCTTTTGGAAAGGCATCACCACGATACATCGTGATCCCGCTGGCGGATGTGAAGACGCCACCGGACCGGGCCTCTTCACCGCCCTTGCGATCTCCATCGGCCGCGATTCTGGACCTTGCGACTCGCCACGGTTCCAGCGGGCTGATTCGTTTTAACAGTGCCAGTGGATTCTCGGCGTTAATGTCGCGGGCGGGTGCCGGCGGAGCGAAGAACGGATTGCGTGCCGTGTAACGATCGTCGTACAACAATTGTTGAAGCGGATACACGTTGGAGCATAGAAACTTGCGACCCTGATCATCCATCGCCAGTCCGTGCTGACCGCCGCCGCTGGTCAATTCGAATTCGAGAGTTCGCGGATCCAGGATCACGCCACGGCCTCGAATGTCGACCGCTTCGGCGTCGGGCTGCTCGGGCCGCCGCACTCGTCCCCCGGCGAAACCGGTCGCCATGTGGATCCGATTGTCGATTCCCCAACGAAACGAATTCAACAATCCGCCGCCGGCAAAGTCCCTGCCGAATCCGGTCAGAACGACGCGTTTCTCGTCCGCGACTCCGTCGCCATCACCGTCGCGACAGTAGAGGATGTCCGGCGGAGCTCCGACGAACACACCGCCCTTG
This sequence comes from Planctomycetaceae bacterium, assembly GCA_047611045.1. Taxonomy (GTDB): domain Bacteria; phylum Planctomycetota; class Planctomycetia; order Planctomycetales; family Planctomycetaceae; genus JABMPE01. The sequence continues at coordinate 23,978 of JBLFXD010000001.1, forward strand.
TAACAGATCACGGCCGTCGCAAACGGCACTTCAACAAAGACCGTCGCTTCGTCAAATTGACCATCGCCGTCCGTGTCCTCCAATCGTCGCACGCGACCTGTGCGCTGAGACTCGCGAGGAATTCTGTAATGATTGAACTCCGGATAGTCGACGGCAAACAGTACGCCGCTTTCGTCAAACGCCATCGCGACCGGGTCCTGGACTAACGGTTCGCTGGCGACCAGTTCGATCCGGAAATCGGAATGCAACTCGAACGACTTCAGCGCTTCGGTCGGTTCGAGCGGGTTCACTGTCGACGCCGCACGCGGCTGTTTGGCTTCGGGCTGAGCACAGGCCTGCGGCGCCGCGGTTCCGCACAGCCACAACATGGCAATCGAAAGAGTCAGAAACAAAGGTGGGCGAGGCATCATCTCGGCAGCATAACACAGTCGCAGCGAGCCAGGAGTCCTGGAAACGGCCACGGCGGCTTGAGGCGATCAGCGTGAGGCACTCCAGGTCTGCGTCGAAACGAAGTTTGACATGAGAACGCTCAGTTCATTTCGCGGAGTGAATCGCAAACAGTCGGCTCTTCGTGCCGATGTAAAGTACGCCGTTCGCAATTGCCGGGTTCGAGTAAATTGCGTTGCCCATATTCGTCTCTGAGATCAGAGTGCGAGTCCTGGACGCCTTGAAGATTGCGACGTCGCCGTCTTCGTCGCAGCAGTAAACCTTGCCGTCCACAACAAGCGGTGTACACCAGGCTGACGCGAATACATCGTACCGCCAGTGGCGGACTCCGGTTTTGGCGTCCAGACAATGAACCAGGCCGCTGAAATCGCTGAGAAACACCCGCCCTTTGCTGACAGTTGGCGGAGAAACTGTGCGATACAGCCCGTCTTCGAATTTCAGCTTCCCACCGTTGCTGACATCTTTGCCAGCGAATCGCCAGATCACTGCGGACTTCGGGTTGGGCATGATCGATGTCGTGGGAAACCCCTGACCTTCCTTTCGGTTCAAGATATGACCGGTTCGACCTTTGACGGATTCAAGGCTGACGTCTGAGCCGTCCGTATACTTTGTCGGATCGATACACCACACCATGCCGGGTCCCTCGCCGTAGTCAGAATCCTGCCCGGTGGCAACATAGACACGACCTTCGTAGATCACTGGCATCGTGACGTACGGGTTGCGACTGCCGCGGCCCTCCTGAGCAAATCGGTTGGATTTGAGATTGCAGTCGAACTCCCACAACAGCTTGGCGCCACCGTTTCCGTCGCCTTTCGGATCGAAGCTGTAGAGCCAGCCGTCGCCTGCGGGAAACAGCACCTGCGGTTTCCCACCCAGCACGGCACAGCTCGGTGAAGACCACGAGCCATGAAAGGAACCGATGCCTGGTGCTTCAAACTTCCACAGCAGCTCCCCCGTTCGACGGTCCAGCGCGATGAAGTCAGGAGCGTCCGGTGCCGGGATGTTGGTGTGCGATTCGTCGGTTCCGTTTCCGGTGACGACAAACAGGATGTCTCCGAAACATGTGCATGAGCACGTACACATGTTGTGCTGCGAGACTCCCAGTCGGTCCATCATGTCGAACTTCCAGACGATGTCCGCTTCGTCGTCAGCGGTCACTGTTTCCTGGATGAACGCCCCGTCGTTCTGGTCATCGTGAAACCCCAGAGTGTCCAAACAGACAACTTCACCTCGACTGCTGACGAACCACAATCTCTCCCCATCAACGCAGGGCGCGGAAACTATGCCCGTGAGCGGCCAATCGTGAATTCGGCCGGTCTTCAACTTTTCGGCGGAGAACTGCCAGAGGAATTTCCCGGTCGCTTCTTCGAAGCACAGAACGCAACCGATATCCACGTCCGACGGATATCGTTTCAAGTAGCCGCGACCGTTGTTCGTGGAGATAAATACTCGACCGTTAGCAATGACGGGAGAGCCATACGTTTGCGATCCCAGCTCGACCGACCATTTAATATTGGTGCCCGTGTCGATGTCCCAGGTTGTTGGAATCTTTCGGCCGAATGGCGTCGCGTTTCGCAGCGACGTGCCACCCAGCTGCGGCCAGTCATGCAACCCGACGTCGCTTCTCTTCACGTTGTAAGACTCAAACTTTGAATCACCATTATCGAGTTGCTGGGCCGTGGCATCGCCGGTGAGCAACCAGAAGACAAGCAGGCCGCAAATAAAACGTTCTTCATGCCAGATTCCTTAAGCGGTGAGGTGCCATCTCGGCGTGGTGGGGCCGGCAAATCTTGTCAGGTCTTAAAACTCCGTTGAACTTGAGACGCGGGCACGGCAACGGTGGCTGCTTGAATCAAAGATCGGCCAGCGGGCGGTCCGCGTCGCCGAATTGTGGCAGACTGACGCTCATTCGATCCATCAGTGACAGGTACAGGCTGCACGCCCGTCGTTCTTCGTCGGGGCGATCGAGATAGTTCAGGATGCGCCCGGTCGACAGAGAACCCCCACCCTTGCCGGCAAGCACGACAGGCAGTCGGTCGGCCTGGTGCTTGTCTCCGTCAAACAGGTTGGAGCAGAGCATCAACAGAGAACTATCCAGCAGCGAGCGGCCGCCTTCGTCGATCTTTTTCAGTCGGTCGATCAGGTACGCGAACTGGCTGACGTGGAATTGATTCGTCTGCAGATACATCGCTTCCAGTTCTGGATCACGGCCGTTATGTGTCAGGTCCAGATGCAGGCTGCCCTGAACGCCTTTCAAAAAGCCGAAGTTCATCTGCGACAGATCGTTGTTCAACATGCACGTTGCGACGCGTGTCTTGTCCATCTGAAAGGCCAGCACGATGAGGTCGAGCATCAGCCGCATGTGATCGGGGATCTCCTGCGGCAGTTCATTCGCGGGTCGGGACAGATCGGGAGTCGTCAGCGATGGACGCCAGCCTTCGAGGCGTTCTTCCTTGGACGCTCGGTCGATCCGTTGTTCGATGCTTCGGATTGATTCGAGATACTCGTCAAGCTTCACTCGATCGCCCGCCGAAACTTGAGTGCGCAGCGACTTTGCATCGGCGAGTACCTGGTCGAGTATGCTGCGATCAAGTTTCCGCTCACCGTTGCCACCGACGATCTGATCAAACGCTCGAGCCGGATAGATCTCCTTGGTGGCGGGTTTCGTCGGACTCGCCCACGAAATGCACGATCCGTAAATCATCGACAGGCCGTCTTCCAGACGCAGTTCCGTTGGCTCAATGCCCAGCACCAGACTCGGGAGCAAAGTGTGGTGGCCAATCTGTTGAGCGAGCACCTGGTCCATCGAGCGGCCGACCCGGATGTCGTTCTGGTCCAGACTGACCCACGCTCCCGACAGCAGATTCGGCATGCGACCCAGGTGAGCACTTGGATTGGCCACTGACTGCGCATTGAACAGCCCATCGATGATGACGAGGTCTTCGCGGTACGGTGTCAGCGGCTTCATGCCGGGTCCGAGCTGCATGTCGGCACCGCTGCCCTTCGCCCACCAGTGAGCCGGCTCGACGCCGTTTGAGAAGTAGAGGCAGGCAAACCGTGTCGGCGGCGACGCGGAATTGTCGGTTGTCTTTTTCCCGGTTTCGGCCCGCAACGGCAGTGACATCAACCAGGGCAGGGCAAGGCTAGCGCCGCTTCCTTTCAGGAAGGAGCGTCGCGAAACACCGTCGTGCCAGGGATGTTCATGCTGAGTTTTATTCATTGACTGACTCACTTGTCGTTCGCAACGAAGCCGAAGCGGCAGAGTTCTGACGATAACGAAACTGGCGACTGGACACGATGCGTTCCATCAATTCTGCCATCCCATCACCATCGTGCATCTGCTGTTTTAGTCGCACGATCAGGGATCGGTCGCCCACTGATTCCCGTCGACCGAGTGCGTATCCAAGTAGTCGGACAGCCAGCGTCTCGTGAAAACGTGGGATTTCACTCCGGAGATACTCGTGTAATTCCTCGACGCCGGAAATCGTCCGGCCATCACGAAGTGAACCGGACGTTTCGACAGGGTTGTCGTCTCGGTAGTGAGTCCTCCAGCGTCCGATGGGGTCATAGTTTTCGAGAGCGAAACCGAAAGCGTCGAAGCGTGCGTGGCAGTTGTTGCAGGATGCGTCTCGCCGATGGGCGATCAAACGCTGACGAATCGAGAGCCCATCAC
>JBLFXD010000002.1:0-26041 GCA_047611045.1 Planctomycetaceae bacterium
GCCGTCTTCTTCTTCGCCATGAGAGCCCTTTCGCCATTGAGCACTGCCAGAATCGGCGTGCCGGTCGGCGTCGGATGAATTTACGTCTGGCTTAACTGACGACTCTGCAACAAGTTAACGTGCAAAGCGCGGACATCCGCGGCGTCTGGGGCCAGCCTCAAAATCAAAGTGCGCTGTTTTACAAACGCCGATTTCGAGTGTCAAGGAGCCGCAAGTTCCCGCCAGATCGGAAGATATTGGGTTTTGGATATTGCGACCATATGTGAACAAATCAATGTGTTGAATCAGGACGACAACTGCCCCAGGCCAGATTCCGGCAGCACCAAATGGGTGTCGTAATTAAGCCGCCGCTCAGGAATTCAGAGGGCCGGTTGGTGCGGGGCGGCCCGGATGATGAGGGGCCGGGCAACAATCCAGCGGGCACAGATCGTGATTCGGCTCGAATTCGCCGATGGCTTCGCGAGGGGCCTCAGTAATCCGTTCCTGGATCAGCTTGCGAATCATGCCGACAAAAGTGGGATGTGTGCCGACGGTTTCGCAGCGGACCATGTTCAGACCAAGTTCCTTGCACGCGTCGACCGCTTCGCAGTCGAGGTCGAACAGCACTTCCATGTGGTCGGACAGGAATCCGATGGGCACAACGACGACGTCTTCGGCACCGGATTCCTTCAGCGTCCCCAGGTAGTCGCAGATGTCGGGTTCGAGCCAGGGATCCTGAGGCCGCCCACTCCGGCTTTGATAGACGAGTTGCCATCGATCCTGTGAAACATCAACTGCCTCGGAGACGAGCCGGCAGCTCTCGGTGAGCTGCTGGACGTAGTCGCAAGTGTCGGACATCGAACCCGGAATACTGTGAGCCGTGAAGGCGAAACGCGATTTGCCTCGTCGCTCTTCCGGAATCTGGTCGAGACTTTTCTGAACGAGTTCGGCGTTGGCTGCAATGAAATCCGGATGGTTGTAGAAGACCCGAATCTTGTCGACTTCCGGAGCTCCTTCGCCGACGGCTTCCTGCGACGTCGCGATATTCTCCCGATACTGCCGGCAGCTTGACCACGAGCTGTACGACGCCGTCACGAACGCGAGTGCCCGCTTGATCCCGGCCTCTTTCATTTCCTGGAGCGTGTCAGGCAGCAGCGGATCCCAGTTTCGATTTCCCCAGTAGATGGGCAGGTCGATTCCGTGGTTGTCCAACTCGGGGCGCAATGCGGCGATCAGGTCTCGACACTGCTGATTGATCGGGCTGACACCGTCGAAGTGGTAATAGTGCTCGGCAACTTCCAGCAGCCGCTCGCGAGGGATGTTGCGGCCCCGCGTGACATTTTCGAGGAACGGCAGAACATCGTCCCGACCTTCTGGGCCGCCAAACGAAACCAGCAGAATCGCGTCGTAACTCATCGAAGACTGTTTTCTATATCTGAAGCCGTGGGCCACGATTTATCGATCAGGCTTTGAAGATCTTGTCGCGGCCTTCGGTGACCTGCTTCGTGGCGTTGCGAGTGTCCAGAACCATGAGCGAGTGCTTGACGATAAATTCGTAGTCGTAGGCCGAATGGTCTGTCGCAATCAGCACGCAATCCTGAGCGGCGAGCAATTCCGGCGTCAGTTCCAGGCTGGACATTTCCGGCAGGTCGTGGTGCCGCATCTTCGGCAGGTGCGGGACGTGAGGGTCGTTGTAAGTCAGCTCCGCGCCGCGGCCGAGCAGGTGTTCCATCAGGACGAACGACGGGCTTTCACGAGGGTCGTCGACATCCTTTTTATAGGCAACACCCAGTAGGATGATTTTGCTGTTTCTGAGAGCCTTGCCCTGGTTGTTGAGGAATTCCATCAACTGAGTAATGACGTACTCGGGCATTTTCGAATTGACTTCGCCGGCCAGCTCGATGAAGCGCGTCGTCAGTCCGTAACGACGAGCCAGCCAGGTCAGATAGAACGGGTCGATGGGGATGCAGTGTCCGCCCAGGCCGGGGCCAGGGTAGAACGCCTGAAATCCGAACGGCTTTGTTTTGGCGGCGTCGATGACGTCCCAGACGTCGATGCCCATCCGGTCGAACAGAACCTTCAGTTCGTTGACCAGAGCGATGTTCACGGCTCGGTAAGTGTTCTCAAGAATCTTGCACGCCTCGGCAACTTCGGGACTTCCCACTCGGACGATTTTCACGATCGCCTGCTTGTAGAGAGCTTCGGCCAGCTTGCCGCTTTCTTCATCGATGCCGCCGACGACTTTTGGAATGCCGTCGGCTGTGAAGTCGGGATTGCCGGGGTCTTCACGCTCGGGGCTGTACGCGACGAAGAAATCCTCGCCCACCTTCAAACCGGTTGCGTCCAGAATCGGCAGCATGACATCGCGAGTCGTCGTCGGATAAGTCGTACTTTCCAGCACGACGAGCTGTCCGGGCCGGAGCGACTTTGCGATCGCTTCGGTGGTGCCGACGACGTAACTGAGATCGGGATCGCGACTGTCGTTGAGCGGCGTCGGCACGCAGATCAAAAGACAATCGGCTTCAGCCATACGGGACACATCGGAGGTCGGATCGAACTGACCTTCCTCGATAAGAGCTGACACTTTCGCAGCATCGATGTGTTTGATGTAGCTCTGTCCGGCTTTGAGCATATCGACTTTTTTCTGGTCGACGTCGAAGCCAATCGTCTTAAATCCGGCTTTCACGAAAGCAGACATCAGCGGGAGACCGACATAGCCGAGGCCAATAATGCCGATGACCGCTGACTGGTCGTTGATCTTCTGTTCGAGCGACTGGCTCATAGCGATATTCCATCCGTGAGGGCCCGCAACAAATAAGGCCGAAAGTATGCATCCGTGACGGCAGCCAGAGCGTCCACTCCGCAGAATCCTCTCGGTCGGCTGCGATTCTGTCGGGACTTTAGGATCAGCAGGCGATGTGCGTCAAACTCAGATTCCAAGGCCTGCCAGACCTGAATCGAAAATTGCATCGACGAGAGCATCCGTAGGGTATGACAAGCGAAGCGCCGGCATACCATCACGAAACGACGAGAGGCGAATTGGTATGCCGGCGCTTCGCTTGTCAAACCCTACTAATACACGATCAGTCCTGACTCTTAACGAAGAAACCCGATCGGCAACCGCGTTGGTCACCGATCGGGCGTTTCAGTCTTCGTTCAGGAGAACGTTGTCAGCTTCCGAGTTTACTCTTCGGCAGCCGGTCGTTTTGGACGCTGTGCGCCGCCGTCCGAGTCTCCGTCACGTGGTGGGCGATCGCCGTCGCGAGGAGGTCGGTCGCCATCTCGCGGAGGACGTCCGCCGCCTTGGCCACCCTGACCGGGTTGTCCGCCACGGCCGCCCTGGAAGCTTTCGAACATCTTCTTCAATTCGTCGCGATCCAGTGCTCCGTCTTTGTTCGAGTCGCCTCGGTCGAGCATCCGCTGCATTCGCTCAGGCATTTCTTTACGGCTGAGCTTGCCGTCTTTGTTTTTGTCGAAGCTCATGATTCTGTCGAGGAATTCGCTGGAATTGCCTGGAGGGCCACCTTCACCACCGGGCCGACCGCCTTGCCCGCCGCGACCACCTTCTCCACCGCGACCGCCTTCACCCGGTCGTCCACCCTGGCCTCCGCGTCCGCCTTCTCCGCCACGGCCACCGAATTCAGGTCGCAGTTCGTCCTGTGTCAGTTTTCCGTCTTTGTTCTTATCGAGTTTGGCGAGAGCTTTGGCAGCATTCTTGATCTCAGCAGCTGAAATCACGTGATCGCCGTCGGCGTCAAGTGCCATCATGACGGGGTTCGGCGGCGGCCCGAAGCCGCGGCCGCCTTCTCCACCGCGGCCGCCTTCTCCCTCACGTCGCGGTGGAGGACCGCCGTCGCGATCGCCTTCCCTTCGCGGAGGAGGACCGCCATCGCGATCACCTTCTCGGCGAGGAGGGGGCCCGTCATCACGGCCCCGTTCGCCATCCGCTCCGCGTCGCTCACCGTCGCGAGGACGATCTCCGCCACCTGGCGGCTGAGCAATAACAGCCGAACTGACCATCGCGGCCACGGCCAGAATCATCAAACTGATACCAAATTTTTTCATCGAAATTAGCTCCTGAAACGGAAGTCCGCCGCGATTTTGCGGCTGGCCCAAATTAAATTGCTGTCTCAAGCGTGTCGTTATTTACTCCAAACTACCAGAGTTTGTGCGTCGGCGCCTCGGCAGTCACCGGAGGGAATTCGTGACACCCATTGATTACCGATTAAGGCCTCGCACCGTCCACTCATTCGGTCAAAAAAGAATCGGAGCTAATCCCGTGGCCGTGGGAACCGAGGCCCGCCATTACGAGGCGGACGCCCGCCCTCGCCGATCGGTGGCCTCAAAAATGCTTCCTGCCCGAGTTCCTTCATCGTGCGTCGAAGTTCGTCGAGAGTAATCTCTCCGTCTTCGTTGCGGTCAATCTTGTCCGTAAAGAACGGCGGGACTTCTTTTGGGGAGATGATCCCGTCGCTGTCCAGATCGTGCCTGTCGAACAAATCTTCAGGACGCCCACCGGGGCCACGGCCTGGCCGGTTCTCCCCGGGAGGTCCGTCGTTGAACGGAGGCTCGTCGAGTGGCGGAGAGGCTGTTGAGGTCGTGTCACCGCTTTGAGCCAAACTGGGAGTACCTGTTTCCGTTGATCCGGCATCGGCGACGGTCTGGTTGTCAGAAGCGGCGTCACCGCTCGGCCAGAAGACGAACAGGCAGATCAGCAGAACGACCGCGGCAGCGCCACCGCCGATCAACTTCGGATCGATCGTCGGCGTGGCCTTTGACTTTCCTTTCGACGAACTTCTGCGAGCTGGCCGGGCGACTCGATCGGCCTTGAACAGTTGCTCGTAAAGATCGTTTGCCTGACGGTGCTGAGGTTTCAGCTCAAGCAAACGTTCGACGGTTGGCAGCATGTCATCATGAATGCCCGACGTCACGGCGTGGGCGACGTCGTCAGAAAGCCTCCGGACTTCCTCGATAAGATCGTCCGTTTCAGCCTGCAAATCATTGACCGTGTTGTTTCTCAAGTCGGCCGGGATCTGACTGAGCTGCTGCGACGCCCGTTCGTAGTCGTTGCCGGCCATGCTCTTCTTTGCCCGACGGAACAGCGCTTTCGATTCTTCGGCGGCCTTTTCGTAGTGCACCTGAGCTTTCGGCAGTTGCTGCTTTGCCCATGACGCGACGTCGGACGCATCTTTGCCTTTTAGTTCGGACAGAGTTTCCAATGCCGAGACCGCGTTCTTGAACTGCTTTTTCTTGATCAGCGAAGTCGCCGCCGCCTTTTGCTGATTCAGTTCGTCGGGCGACAAATCACTGCCCGGTGACTCAAGCTCGACGAACGTCCCGATCGCTTCCGAGTCGCCCTTGATGAACGCGTCGAGCGCCTTGGCATACTCGGCCATCGACTGAAAACGATCCGACTGTTTGCTGGCCATTGCTTTGAGACAAACGGCTGAGCACTCCGGCGAGATGTCCGGTCGAAGTTCGATGGGCGATTTTGGATTCGCGGCCAGGATCTGACCGATGACGCTGACGACGGTTCCCTGGTACGGAGTCTGCCCGGTCAGCAATTCATAAAACACAACGCCCAGACTGTAGACGTCGCAGTGTGGTCCGATCGTCTTTCCTTCAACCTGCTCAGGCGACATGTAAGCTGGCGACCCCATCACCGTGCCTTCACGAGTCAGCCGAGCTTCTTCCTTGTCGTTCGTAATCCGAGCCAGTCCAAAGTCCATCACGATCGGCTCGCTCCGATGGTCGATCATGATGTTGGCAGGCTTCAAATCTCGATGAACGATGCCCTTGTCGTGAGCTTCCTGCAGGGCGAGAGCCAGCTTCTTCACAACGGCGGCGGCCTGACGTTCCGGCTGCTTCTTGCCGGATTCGATGTAAGCCGAAAGCGGTCGACCTTCGATGTACCCCATCGAAATAAAATGAGTGCCGTCGTGCTCGCCCACGTCGTAGACGGGGCAGATGTTGGGATGAGTCAGCGTCGCGGCTGATCGAGCTTCGCGGTAAAAACGCTCGATCATGTTGGCAGGAGACTTGTCGGTAAACGTCGGCACTTTAAGAGCGACGTCGCGATTCAGCTGGGTGTCTCGCGCGAGAAAGACTGCACCCATCGCCCCCTTGCCAAGCTCTTTCTTGATCGCGTACCGACCGAACTCTTCGGGAAAATCGCAATCGTTCGACGTTGTTGTTTTTCTGGTCGCGCGTGGCACGCCGGCCTTCGAAACGGCGTCGCCGAGCGAGTGTGCAGTCTGGCTGATGATCGTCTCGTCAACGTTGTCGGTATCGCCCGTCGGGATCTCATCCAGCGTGACAGCTGAGTCAACAAATGCAGCTTCCGCTGACGCCGCTTGATCGCTCGTTCCGTCCGAGCCAGCTGGCATCGGAATGTCGCCCGCGAGTGTTGATTCCGCATCGGTGGACGGTGTGGCGGATTGTTCGTCCGGTTGACCTGATGAGGTTGTCATTCCGGTTCCTTTTTTCGACGGTCGACAGCAGCGATGAGTCAGTACCGTCGAGCATAGCGAACCGTCCACCGAGTCTGCAGCGTTCAGCTTCCTCGCACGAAGATTCGTAACCCGAAGCGTCAGTTTTAAAATTGCACAGTTTTGAGTCGCGAAGCGACGGCAGCACATAGCTGCGGGCGTCAGCCCGCAGATCCGGGACGAAAATATGACATCAAGCCGCGAAGCGGCGACAGCAAAATCACGCTGCCCGGTGCTGCCGCCGCTTCGCGGCTCACATGTTTATTTCAATCCATTTCCGTGGGTTTTTACACCCACGGCTATGTGCTGTCGCCGCTTCGCGGCTGAGGTGTCAACTTCAAAGCGCGTCAGCGAGCGACAGGTCGGACAACCCAGCAAGAAACACACACTGACAAAAAGAAAAGCGGCGGCTGAACGAAGGAATTCGCTCAGACGCCGCTGATCACTCACGATCGGTCTCTGTTCAGCAATCTCACTTCGGCGTAACAATTGTCTCAACCGGTGTCGCGACAACCGTATCTGCAGATTCAATCTCAGAATCAGCAGTGACCACTTCGTCTGCGGCATCGACCGTGTCGTCTTCCGGCAATGCCGGGCTTTCAGGAACGGCCAGGCCGGGCACGATTTCCGGCAGCTCTTCGGCGGCGACGATCACCGGCTCCAGGACTTCAATCTCCGCGACTTCCACGTCGTCGACGGTTTCGACTTCCGTTTCGACAACGGTTTCTGTTTCAGCAGTCAGTGAAGCTTCGCGACGCTCGGGGCGACCTTCGCCTTCCGGGCGGCTCGGACGACGGTCTCCTTCAGGCCGACCTTCTCCACGAGGTCCGACATCACGAGGTCCACCGTGCGGAGGTCCCGATGGAGGTCCACCTTGTGGACCACCTTCAGGCCGACCGCCGCGACCTTCTGGTCGAGGTCCGTGTTCCGGTCGGCCCGAGCCTGGACGACTCGCTGAACCCGGCTTGCCGCCATGTTCAGGACGCCCCTGTTCAGGACCACGTCCGGCTTGCGGCCTGCCCTGTGGTTTTCCTCGTGAAGACTTATCCCGAGACGATTTACCGCGTGACGAAGTGCGGCCTTTCGATGGTCCGCCTTTGGACGAGCCACGCTGGTTCAGCCACGGAGGTCCCATCGGTGGTCGTCCCGACCCGTTGCGACCGAACGATGGCCCTCGACCCTGCGAACTTCGCCCTCTTAACCACGGCGGTCCCATTTGAGGTCGGCCTGGTCCGCCGCGACCAAACGAAGGCCCGCGACCAGATGACTTACCACGCTGCGCCCACGGAGGTCCGCCTGGACCGGGTCCAAGACCGGAGAACGACGGTCGACCGCCTTGCATCGGAGGACCAAAGCTCCTGCCGCGTTTGCCGCCGCGAGCCGAACGTCCTCGGTCGCGAGAATTGTCGCCACCCTTTGACGAACGACATTTTGCATCGCGATCCGGTCCGCGCTGAGCGTCACGGCCCTTTGAAGGTCCGCGTCCGTGATCCATGTGCGGAGGTCCGCCCGGTCCGCGATCACTGCGGCTGTCCCGTTCACGAGAAGGTCCACGATCAGAATCGCCTCGCTGCAGCGGGCCTTCTGGTCGGCGACCTTCCGGACCACCACGACGATCAGAATCTCCTCGGTCAGAATCTCCACGTGAAGGTGGCGGGCCATCTGGGCGTCGGCCATCAGCTCCGGGGCCAGGACCACGTCGATCTCCGTCTCCGCCAGGACGTCCGCCGCGTTGAGCGAAGAACGTTCTCACTTCTTCTTTGGTCAGCGAGCCGTTTTCGTCGGCGTCGGCGGCTTTGATCCGGTCTCTGATGAATTCGGGCAGTTCGTCTTTCGACAGTTCGCCGTCTTCGTTCTTATCCATCCGCTGAAACATTTCCGACGGGTCAGGTGGGCCAGATTGTCCGCCACCGGGGCGTCCTCGCTGAGCTTCCGCGTCGGCCGATCCCAGCAGAATGGCAACTGTAGCGGCGGCCCCCGCCAGCCATTTCGAAATCCTGATCATCCAGACTCTCCCTGAAAAACAAGTGTGAAAACGTGACTCCCAGCCCGGCAGCGGCCTCGGCGTTTGCGATCGTTTGATACTTTAAGTTCCGCACTCGCAACCGCATCGTCCACAGCCAGAGGCGATGTTTTTGATTTTCGCTGTTGAATGTCGGCGAGGTTTTACGCTGCCGGAAGCACGAGCGGATGGCGCGAGCGCACGAGAAAAGCGGTGACCGGAAAATGATTTCCAATCACCGCTTCAATTCAGTTGGCCGATTCGAGTCAGCTTGCGTCAGACTCGAACGGCACGAAAAATCAGTTGCCCGACCAGCGAACTCAAGAGTTTCAACAGAGAAAAAAGGAGTGCTCCGGACGCGTTCCATCGAAAAACGCTTTAGTCGACAGGGAGCACCGCGACCAGCCGGAACACTCCTCGTCACAACCCGGTCAGTGCAAGCACCAACGGACCTGTGACTGCTGCGTCTCAAGGTTCTCCCACGACTTCCGTGAGAACATCCCGCTCCCCGGGATCAGACTGCGTCCCCTGAGAACACCCTCGACTCGTTGACCGGGATCAAAACCCCGTTTCATTCAGAATCGAATCAGACGGGTAAGACGTTGCTCGCGTTCTGAAAGTTCCCACGATTTTCCTGGGACGGCGAGTGCCGCGCCACGAGCCGATCTTCGTAGGGCCAGTTCCCGCCGGCCGGCTTTATGAGTCAGACGATCTGATCTGGCCGGTGAGAACCTGCCCTACGAATGGCCAGACGCTACGTCATCGGGATCCAGCGGGAAAGCAGAAACGCCGGCACCATCAGCAGCGCGACGGCGATTGCCAGCTCGGGCTTCCCGGTTGCAAAGAGAACCAGCGTTGCGTCGAGCATCACAAGAGACAGCAGCATCGTCTTGATGGCCGTCTGAACCCGAGCAGGTTCCGGTTGCGAGATCGCTCGAAGGAGGCGACGGATAATCGTGAGCGAAATCACAGCGAGCACGCACATTGTCGTTTCGCCCTGCGAGTTCTCCGGCGCGCTGAGCACAAAGCCAAACAGTGTCGCCAGTCCGGCGTTGATCACAAACGACGCCGAGATCAGTTGCGCTTGTACGCTGGTCTTTGCTTCCTGGCGAGCGAACCACGTCAGACCGCAAACGTAAATCCCCAAGCCGATGGCAACGTGCATCTGAGGGCACCACCACATCGCTCCGGTCGGCGACGCGCTCGCTCCAAGCAGCACGTTAAAAGAACGACAACTTCCCATCAGCAACGGCGCCAGCGGAGTCTTCTTCAACGCTCCGTCGTAAAGCCAGACACAAGCCGTCAGCGCGATGGCGATTTGCAACGACAGCGTTCCGGCACAAGCGGCGAGCCCCAGCCCGAAAACGTTCAGCATCACACCCAGCTTCAACGCAGATGCTGCCGGAATCCGCCCCGACGGAATCGGTCGACCGGGTCGTTCCTGGCCGTCGACTTCGCGATCGAAGTAGTCGTTGAGGATCATCCCCGTCCAGTAAATGCAGACGGACGCTGCCAACAGAAACACAAACGTGTCGACTGGTTCAATCGTTGAATGCGTGAGCAGAAATCCGAGAAAGATATCCGCCATCGCCGTAAAAACGGTCGGGATGCGGACAAGCTGCAGCAGGGCGAGCCCTTTGCCACTCCCCGGATTCTCAGACGCTGCGATGTCAGATTGTGGTTCGGAATCGCTCATCGAAATTCGATCTGACAGGCATTGAGTAGGGTATGACAAGCGCAGCGCCGGCATACCATTATCGTTCGAATTACAAACATGGTATGCCGGCGCTGCGCTTGTCAGACCCTACGGTGGATGAAATTCTGGCGGCAGCAGTGACCCTCAAACTATTTCAGTTTCGGTTCGATCCAGCTGCCGAGTGCTGCTTCGAATTCGTCGAGGCGGGCATCAGTACGCGTACGATGTCCGTCAACGTCGTCTCCGGCCGGACCGTGGGGCTCGGCGAAAAGGTAGAACTTGATCTTCGGCTCGGTGCCCGACGGACGAGCGGCAAATCGGATGCGGCAGTCGTCGTGTGTCCCGTGGAAGATCAGAAGATTGCCCTGCGGTTGTGGCAGGTCGCTCGACTTTGCACCCGACGGAAGATCACGAACTTCGTGATTGCCGTAGTCTGAAACCGACGTCAGCGTGACTCCGCCGAGTTCTTCCGGCGGGCTCGTCCGCAAGGTTTCCATCAGGCCATCAATCAACACCTTGCCGGCCGGGCCGTAGGCATAATCGCTGCGTGTTCGTTCCGAGTAGTAGCCATGCTGGGCGTACAGACCGTCGAGATGATCGAGCAACGTTTTGCCATCGGCAGCAAGCTCGGCAGCCAGCTCTGACAAGTACAACGCGGCGATGGCGGCGTCTTTATCGCGAGCGTAATCGCCGGCCAGGTAACCGAGTGACTCTTCCGTTCCGAAGACGAATTTTTCCGCACCGTGCTGGTCCATCGCCTCGCCGATAAACTTGAAGCCGACGAGCAGTTCATCAACGACTTTCAGGCCAGCGGCTTTCGCAATCGTCGCTGTCAGCTGAGTGGTGACCAGCGTTTCGACGATGTAATGCTCGGACGTCAGATGGCTGGTGAATGGGTTCCCCAACGCTCCGTCAATCGGTGGCCGAGCGGCGGATCGTTTGCTGACGATGTAGTCACAGATCAACGCGCCAATCTGGTTTCCGCTGAGGACGACGTACTCGCCTGTCTTCGAACAACGCACAGAAGCGGCGATTCGGTCAGCGTCCGGGTCGGAGGCCAGGATGACGCCGATGTCTTCCTGTCTGGCGTGTTCGACGATCGGCTCGAAGACGCGAGAGTTCTCTGGATTCGGAAGTTGGTCCGGGACGTTGGGAAAGTTTCCGTCCGGTGCGCGGTGTGGTTCGAAGATCGAGATGTCGTCGTAACCGGCTGCCTGCAGAAGTTTGTAGACCGACGTTTCTCCCACGCCGTGCAGCGGAGAAAAGATGGCTTTCAACTCGCGGTTTTCGGAGAGGCTCAGCTTGAGCATCGCTTCGATGTACGCGTTGTCGATCTCTTCGCCGATAATTTCGATTCGTCCATCGGCGACCGCTTCGTCGAAGTTTGCGATGGGGATGTCGGTGGCGTCGTAGACTTTCTGCACGATGCCTTTGTCGTGCGGAGCGACGACCTGGCCGCCGTGATTCCAGTACGCCTTGAAGCCGTTATCAGCCGGCGGGTTGTGCGATGCGGAAATCATGACGCCGACGTCGCAGTTCAAATGCCGGACAGCGAAGGACAGTTCCGGCGTCGCGCGAATGTCTTCAAAGAGGAACACTTTCAGACCGAGTCCCGCCATGACAGAGGCCGTCAGCTCGGCGAATTCGCGCGAGCGGTTTCGCGAGTCGTGTGAAATTGCCGCTCGGCCATCGGATCGGCCGGTCGTCTCCTGGAAGTAGGCGGCGAGCCCGTAAGCGGACTCGGCGATGGTCCGTTCGTTGATCGTCGCGGAGCCGTAGTCAGCCATCGGGCCTCGGCGGCCGCCGGTTCCAAAGGCGATTTCTTCCCAGAAGCAGGACTCGACTTTTTTCCAGTTGGCGGCAGAAATATCGCTCGCGATGGCGTCCTGATACTTGCCGAATTGCGGCTCGGTCACCCAGCGTTTAGCGAATTCACCCGTCTGTGAGCGGATAGTTTCAGCGGCGACCGCCTTGTCGATTTCTGCAATCAATGCGTACGCAGATTGTCCTGCCTGTCCTGTCATACCGTGGGTCCAGCCTGTTTGATTGCCGCCGTGAAGGAAGTTTTCACCAGTCCGTGATGAGTGCGGGAAGTCTTGCAAAGTCCACAGGTACCGTCCACCGAGGTGGTTACGAATGGGCCGCGAACTGTCGGTAACCGTAAGTGCCCGTTGCAAGAGTCGCCGTCCGCTTCCATAATCGTTCTCAGCGTTGTGAAAACGTTGTTTCGACTCCCCGATGGCCGATCTTGAACATCGGTCTTTGCACACAACTTGTTCGGGTTATTCGAAGTGGCATTCTCAACGCTTTTGAAGCTTACGATTCCGCAGACACTCGCTCTGCAAACGCGGATGGCATTCGGAGAGTTCTCATGATGGGCCCGTTTGGTCGAGCAATCTTAAAATACGGCATCGCTCTTTCTTTGGTGACGATGCTGGTCGCCGTCCCTGGCTGCGGCGGCGGTGACAAGAAGAAATCCGAAACCGCTGGGGCTTCGACGGACAAACCGAAGAGCAAACCAAAGTCCGGCGGCTCAACGAAACCATCCCCCACTCAAGGGGGTGACGAAGGACGTCGAACCGTCGGCGGGATTCCGTTCGACGTCTATTTTGAGAATCCACTGGCAGAAGCCTCCGATCAGCGACTTGTCGCCGGTGGTGGTACGGCCACGCCGGGAGGCACCGACGGAGCCATGAACAACGGCGGTAACGCAACGCCGCCACCGACGACAACAGAGCCGGAACCAGAACCCGCCGCAGCCAGTTCCGATGGTCCGAAATGGGCAGAGTTGATCTCGCCTGAGGAGTTGCTCTCAGAAGTTCAGTCGATCCGCAACGACTTGAATTCCCGTATGGTGAATTTCGGTGCTTACAAACGGTCGACTCTTGAAATTCCGGTTTTCGGTTCGACGCTGGCGTTTCTGGCGGACATCGCCCGCCGTCAGGACGGCGATATCAAGTGGAAAGACAAGGCGCATTTCATTCGCGCGTTGTCGATTCAAATGGTTGACGTGACCAGCAGCTCAACGGCCGGAGTGAAGAAATCCTACGACTCCGTCAACGAGTCGTATCTTAAAATTTGCGACATCCTCGACGGCAACGATCCTCCGGAGCTTCCAGAAGTCGAAGCCGAAGCTGACTTTGCTGACTTCGTCGAAATCGGTTATCTGATGAAGCGGCTTGAGCGGGGCGAAAAGTGGCTCCTGACCAATGTGGGCGGCGAAGATGGATTTACGGAAAAAGGGACACTAGCTCAGCGGGAAGTCAGTCTCTTTGCGGCGATCAGCCAGTCATTCAAGTCGGAAGGTTTTGGGTACGGCGAATACGAAGACTTCTCTGGTTGGGCGGACGAATTTCGGGACGCCTCGAGAGGCATGCACAAGGCCGTTGATGCCAAAGCTTATGATGAATTCGACGGGTTGCGGTCGCTGTTGAGTCAAAAATGCACGCAGTGTCACGGCGTCTACAAAGAGTAAACGCCACTGACGTTGGCACTCGATGGCAGGATGGCCGTCGGTTTCCGGCAGAACGGATTTGGCCGAGTGCCCGATACAAACTTCGGGCTCCGAAAGGATGAGGAGCAGTTCGGCAATGAAAACTCAACACGCATCTCGAGTGGTCGCTTTTCTTTCGACACTCGTACTCTTTTCGGCAATCGCTTCGAGCAGCGCCGACGAAGTTCCGGCATTCTCGCGGCGACTGCCGGACAGCGTCGCGGCGCACATCGCCATTCCCGACGCTCGAGCTCTTCGAGAGCGACTGCCGAATTGCTCGTGGGGACGGCTTCTGAGCGACCCGCTCGTCGCCGACTTTCGCGACAACCTTGTCGGTCAGATTCGAGCATCCATCGACGCCAGCATTCAACTCCCCGACGGCGTCTCGGCCGAAGACCTGCTCAATCTGGACGTTGGCGAGATCACGCTCACGGTGCTCAAGCCAGTTGATGGCAACCTGCCGGTCGTCTTCAGCGTCCACGCTGCGGGAGCGGCAGACACGATTTCCAGCCTCGTTGAAGAATCCGTCGCCGCATCCGCCAAGCAAGGCTGGACACGCTCGGCAGTTGAGCACGCCGGGACGTCAATCACCGTGCTGACAGGCGGTGCTGTTGCGAAAGCGGCTTCGGGAGCTGAATCATCTGACAGCGTCCGAGCCGTGTTTCAAAGAGACGGGCACGTCGTCGCCGCGAACTCTGTCGACGCGTTAAAGCAGATTCTCGATCGCTGGAGCGGAGCCGTGCAGGGAGCCTTCGCTGCCAACCCGACGCTCAACCAGGTTCAGCAAGTGACGATGAAGCCGGGCCGCGAACCGGCGCTGTTCTGGTACCTCGACCCCGTCGGAGCGACGGTCAGCATCCTTTCGCAGGGCGCGGCCAGCAACCCGACCGCTCAGCTGGCACTGTCGCGGCTGCCGAAACTCGGCCTGACTTCGTTTCGCGGTGTCGGCGGCACGATCGACTTTGCGACGGGAGCACACGACACAGTGACTCGAATCGCAGGCGTTGTGAAACAGCCGGTCAGCGCTGCGATGGCGTTGGTTCAGTTTCCTCCGACAAACCTGACACCGCCGGAATGGGTCCCCAACGACGTCGACAGTTGCATGATGCTGAACTGGGATGCTCAAACTGCCTACTCCGGTGCCGAGCTCATGGCCGACGAATTCCTCGGGCCGGGCGGACTGGCAAACGCTTTGGAAGTCCTGTCCACAAAAACCGACCCACCGATACACATTAAGAATGACATCCTCGATGGGCTCACTGGCGAAGTCATGATTCTGCAGGGCAAAGCCGGATCGAACACCGGTCAGAAAAGCGCGACGCTGCTGGCAGTCCGTCTGAAGGATCCGAAGAAGTTCGAAGGCATCGTCCGGCAACTCATCGATCAGCCGGGTTCGAAGGCCGGCAGCCGAACCGTCGGCGCAACAACCGTCGCCGTCTATGACGGAAAGAAATCGTCAACTCACCTGGCGGTTGCTCATGGCGTCCTGCTTGTCGGCAGCGACACCGTTCTGCTGGACCAGGTCATCAACTCGGCCAACGGCGATCATCTTGTCGAGTCCGCACATTACCGGCAGCTATCAGCCAACGTTCCAGCAGCAAAATCTTTGTTCGCAATTCAGCGACCAGTCAATCAGCTCGAAGTCGCCTACGGAATTCTGAAAACCGGCGGTGTCGCCGTTCCCGCAGGCATCGACCTGAAGCTGCTGCCAACGTTCGACAGAATTCAGCATCACTTTCTTCCCACGGCGACCTGGGCAGCTCCCACGGCTGACGGATTTCAGTACGTGAGCTTTTCTTTGCCGCCGGCCGAGTAACTTCAGCGAGATACCAGAGTTGGTCCGTCCTGCGAGCATTGCGAACGGTCGTTCGATTCTTCGGTCAAACACGAGTCAGTTTTCATGACAGACACGCCGGACACGGAAGAATCGCCGGAAGAACCGAGTGACGCTCTCCGTCCGCCCGTAAACTTGGCGCCCGAGAGTCCATCGCCCGATGAGACATTACTCAACGCGGCAAAAAACGACGCAGAGTTCGCGGATCAAGCTCCACTCGACGAGTTGGAAAGTCAGCTGATCGAAGTGCTGGATGAATACGTTTCGGCGGTTCATCGAAACGACGGCCCCCGGCAGAACGCGTTGCTGGCCGAGCATCCAACATTGCGGGACTTTGTGGAGTCAATCGGATCGCTCGACCGCATGACGCCGGACATCGAATTCGCTGAGACGCTACTCCAGGCGTTTCCTGAAATGCCGTTCGACAGTGATGCGGCAGCCGGTGGAGATGCCGAATCACAAACTGAACCGATGGCCGCGCGTCAGTTCGGACGGTTCGAACTTCTGGAAGAACTCGGCCGCGGAGGCATGGGCGTCGTCTTTCGAGCTCGCCAGACCGACCTCAACCGCATCGTCGCCATCAAGATGATCCTGGTGAACCGACTGGCCTCGCAGGATCACATCCGCCGTTTTTACCAGGAAGCGCAAGCGGCCGGACGATTGAGCCATCCAAACATCGTCGGCATTCACGAGGTCGGCGAGGTTCACGGGCAACACTTCTTCTCGATGGACTGCGTCGACGGAGTCGACCTGAAAGCGCTGCTGGCTGCCGGTCCGGCGCACTCGACACTGGAAACGCGATCGACCGTTCCTTCCGCAGACACAACATCGGCTTCTGAGTCAGCCGCCGAGAACACAACAAACGACAACGGCTCGTCACCACGAAGACTCTGGCCCGGCGAGCGGCTGACGTTTGAGCAAACCGCTCGACTGATTCGCGACGTCGCCCGCGCAGCCAGCTATCTGCACACTCATGGAATCATTCATCGCGACCTGAAGCCGTCGAACATTCTCATCGACGAGTCCGGCCAACCGAGAGTGACCGACTTCGGCCTCGCACGAGTTGTCCTCCCCGGTGAAAAACAAAACGACGAAGATCGAACGGACAGCGGAACGATCGTCGGCACACCTAACTACATGTCGCCCGAGCAGGCCGCCGGACGCTTGGACGAAGTCGGACCGGCCAGCGATATCTACAGTCTCGGCGTGATTCTTTACGAGGCCTTGACCGGACAGCTGCCGAACAAAGGCGCCAATGCGGTGGAGACGCTGGTCCGGGTCATGGAGTCCGACCCGGAAGTCCCCCGCTATCTCAATCGAGACATCCCGCGAGAACTCGAATCAATCTGCCTGCGATGTCTCGATAAGGATCCCGCTCAGCGGTACGAATCAGCAGACGCACTGGCGGATGATCTGGACCGATTTCTTAAAGGCGACCCCGTCGCTGCGGGACCTAGAGGAATCTACCACCGAGTCCGACGCTGGATGCGTCGCGAACCGGCGCTCGCTTCCCGCTGGTCGGCAATCGTCTGCGGAGCGGCGATTTTGGAAGTGTCGTACCTGGCTGGCGACCTGACTTACGGAACTCGCGACATGTTCTTCCAGTTGCTAGCTTTCTGGGCGGTCACGGCGTTCATGTTCCAGAAACTGCAACGCAGCGAGCAACTGGCGACCGCTGCGCGATTTCTCTGGCTGGCGTCAGACGCAGTGTTCATTACGAAAATGCTGGTACTGTCCGCTCCGCCGGCCGGGCCGTTGCTGGTCGTTTACCCGCTGCTGATTGCCGCGTCCGGGCTTTTTATCCAGGAATCGCTTGTCCTCTTTATGACCAGCGTTTCGTTGATTTCGTACGCACTTTTCCTCTACATGAGGCCAATCGAAGCGACTCCGTGGCATTATCCGATGATTTTCGCGGCGATTCTCGTCGTCATTGGCGTTGTTATCTCACACCAGGTGAATCGAATTCGCCTGCTCAGTCGGCACTTCGATACGTAAAGCATCTCGACGATGCAGCAAAACTGCCGTCGATGACGTGGCACGAGTGTCACGTCATGACGGGTCTGACATGGTGAGCTGACAACTCCGTACCGCATTCAGATCGGCACGGGCTTGCGGATTGCAGGTCGCGTCCGCAAAACTGACTCACCGAGTAACTTTTCAAGATCGACGGACCGCCGGGCCAGGCCTTTTATTGAACGACGTCTCGCAGCAGCGCGAATTACTGCGAGTCTCGACGGGAATCCCCGATGCGCTGGGAACAGAAAGTCCAGTACGCAACGATCAGCGATATCGGCATGCGCCGAAAGAACAACCAGGACTCGGCCACCGTTCAACTTTGCGGCGACCACGAAGTCTGGAACCAGTACGGGCACCTCTTCATCGTCGCCGACGGAATGGGTGGCCACGCGGTGGGAGAGCTCGCCAGCAAGATCGCCGTCGACACGATTCCTCTGACATTTTTCAAGAGCCGCGCGGAAGACACTCAGCAGGCACTGCTCGAAGCAATCGAAAACGCCAACGCCGCGATCAACGAGCGAGGCACACAGAACGAAGAGTTCAAAAGAATGGGCACCACATGCGTTGCCCTGGTGCTTTCCCCGCACGGCGCGATCACCGGCCACGTTGGCGACAGCCGGATCTACCGAGTCCGCGACGACCGCATCGAACAGCTGACCTTCGACCATAGCCTCCACTGGGAACTGCAGCGTGCCGGGCGTCTCAAACCTGGAGACGTCTTTCTTCCCGAAGCCAAGCACGTCATCACTCGATCGCTTGGTCCGGAGCCTTCGGTCAAAGTTGACATCAACGGTCCGCATCCAGTTTTGCCTGGTGATCGCTTTGTGCTCTGCTCGGACGGCCTGACGGGCCACATCAAAGATTCCGAAATTGGCATGATCGTCCGGGATCTGCCGATCGAAGAATCGTCGAGACTTCTCGTTAACCTGGCGAACCTTCGAGGTGGCTCTGACAACATCACAGTCGTCGTCGCCGAAGCCAGCAAAGAGGCTGCTCCTAAGGAGCCTGCTAAAGAGACTCCAGTCGCCGCTCGCCGAAAAAGTTCCGCAGGCATGGGCCCGTTCTGGACGTTGGCGTTCTGGGTGACGATCGTCGTACTCGGAATCGGGGCCATCCTTCTCGCCACGCAGCGTTACGTGGCCGGGGGAATCGTCACCGGTGCCGGACTCGTCAGCTTCTCCGTTCTGATCTGGCAATGGATGGCTCGTCGCGAAGCAACAGCCGCGAATTCATCAGACGCGACGATTCACTCGCAGACTTACGCGATGTCGAGTGCTCGGACGACGAAGGAGTTCATGGCGGGTCTGGCCAAAATCGAACGAGAACTTCACCGCATCGCCAACGAAGAGAACTGGGAAATTGACTGGCCGACACACGCGAATTCGATCACAACAGCGCGCGAGGCGCTCGATAAAAAACAAACCCGTCGAGCGATGAGCGAAATGGGCAAAGCGATCGATCTTCTCGTCGTCGGTCTGCACGCTCATCGAAAACGAATTCGCAGCACGCACATCTCCAGCCAGACAGGCAGCACAGACGCTCTGCGCAAGAACGATGACAACAGCACTGCGTAGGGTCTGACAAGGGCAGCGCCGGCATACCATTTTTCGAGAACAGACTGTTGGTACGCCAGCGCTTCGCTCGACATGCCCTACGAAAAACTCGACGACTCAATTCGATCTTAGATTTCATCCACGGAAGGAACCGTTGTGTCAGGAGAATCGTTTGCAGGCTTCGCAATCGAAGCCATCGAGCGCGGACTGGTTCCCGACACGCTCGTCCGAGCCGGCATTCGCAAACTGCTTCGCCAGCGACTTCGGAATCAGGAGTCCGGCAACTGCGAAGAACACGCGCGAGCCTTCCAGGAGTTCGTACAAAGCACGAGGCAAGGGCCGGTCGCCTTTCTCCCGGAGAAGGCCAACAAGCAGCACTACGAAGTTCCTGCGGCGTTCTTCGAAGCGACGCTCGGTCACCGATTGAAATACAGTTGCTGCTGCTTCGACGACGGAGTCACAACGCTCGATCAGGCGGAAGATCGCGCGCTGAACGTCACCTGTCAGCGAGCCGGGTTGAGCAACGGTCAGCGCATTCTTGAGCTCGGCTGCGGCTGGGGATCGCTGTCGTTGTGGATGGCGGAGAAGTATCCCGAGAGCCAGATCACGTCGGTGTCGAATTCCGCGTCGCAGCGAGAGTTCATTATGTCCAGGGCCGAGCAGCGTGGACTGACCAATCTGCAGGTCGTCACCGCGGACATGAACGACTTTTCGACGGACGAAACATTCGACCGAGTCGTCTCGATCGAAATGTTCGAGCACATGCGAAACTACGAACTGCTGCTTTCACGAGTCGCCGGGTGGCTCGTGCCCGGAGGCCGCCTGTTCGTCCACATTTTCTGCCACAAACGGACGCCGTACGTTTTCGAATCAGACGGAGCGGCCAACTGGATGGGTCGATATTTTTTCTCCGGCGGCACAATGCCCAGCGACGACCTGTTCTACCACTATCAGTCGGAACTGCAGATTGTCGATCAGTGGCGGTGGAACGGCCGGCACTACGGAAAAACAAGCAACGCCTGGCTCGCTCGCCAGGACGCCGCCCGCAGTCAACTGATGCCGGTCCTCGAAGAAACGTACGGCAAAGCTGATGCCTACCGCTGGTTCATGCGCTGGCGAATGTTCTTCATGTCGTGCGCCGAACTCTTCGACTTCGACGGCGGCAACGAGTGGTGGGTTTCGCACTACCTCTTCGAAAAGCCCACCGAATCGTAGGTCAGGCGCCGCCTGACGAAGTTCGTACGAACGCCGCGGTGCTCTGACGATAAGAGAACCACGGATTTCACGGATAAACACAGATGGCTTAGTTAATCATCCATTCCATCCGTGTGAATCCGTGCCCATCCGTGGCTCACTTCAATGATTATCGGGAATTGGCCACGCTGTGTATTCCGTGGTCCAATCTTCTGCACCACTGATTGGACACGGGCACTGACTTACTTAATCGCGATCAGCTCGATTTCGAAGATCAGGGCCGCGAATGGTCCAATTTCGCGACCGGTACCACGTTCGCCGTAAGCGAGTTCGTAAGGAATAAACAATCGCCATTTGTCGCCAACTTTCATCAGTTGCAGAGCTTCGGTCCAGCCTGCAATCACGCCTCCGACTGGAAAGCTTATCGGCTTATCAGCTGGTGTTGGAGCTTTGCCGCGATAAGAACCGTCGAAGATTTCACCGGTAATTAACTGCCCTTTGTAGTGCGTCGTGACGGTGTCAGCTTTCGTCGGTGTCGGGCCATTGCCGGAGCGAATGATTTCGTACTGAAGTCCGGTTTTCGTTGTCTTGATGCCCGGCTTCTTGCCGTTGCTAGTCAGAAACTCTCGCCCCGGAGCGGAAAGTTTAAACTTGATGATCCTTTGCAATTCGGTCATCGCTGCGGCAAGTTCGTCATCATTCAGTGCTGAGTCTTTGTCCGACAGAATGTCAAAGATGCCTCGTGCGATGAGCCTCGTCTCAAGGTCGGCAACTCCGAATCCCTGGTTCTTGAGGCTCGTGCCAATGTTCACGCCGAGGCCATAGCTCGCTTGTTCTTTCGTCGTCATCTCAGACTTAGCCGCAGCGGGCGCGGTCTTTTTCGTCTCTTGAACTTTTTCATCCTGAGCGTGGACGGCGATTGTTGATGCAGCAGCGACGGCGCAAGCGAGCGCGAAAGTTTGGATCCGCATGAGAGTTCTCCTGAATCTGGTGGGGTGTCGAGAAGGTAGGTACGACGCCAAAGCGGAGCAAAAAAAGTCGTACCCGAACGTTCTCTAAGCGGCTCTACCCAGGCAGCGGGCGAGGCTCTCAATCGATTCAGACAGAACAGTTCCCGATCCAGTCTCCCTTGTCGTGATGGCAGGTCAGTTCGGCGGCTCAACGTCGCCGAGAAGCGGAGTATGAACTCCGATCAGCCAGTTTTCGAGTCAAGCCTGTTCCCATTCGCGAGTGGTGGACAGCTCGTGAAGATGCTCCCAGGTGTAAAGCCCGGTGTCGTGCTGATCGTTCCACCGGATCTTCAATGCGTAGTTGCCGGTCAGCTGAGCCGACTCCAGATCGATGCCTGCGGGAATGTCCTGCACGTCAACCATCCGCTCGTTGGTGAATTCGTTGACGCACCCCGCACACGGACAGCGACCTCGCAGATAGCGAAACGGAATCTGCACGGTCACTCCATCCTGCCAGGTGATTTCAAAAACCCGGTCAGCACGAATGGCGCGAAGATTCTGCGGAGACAAAGCCATGAAGCATCCGATCGAAGAACGACTGCAGGAGTCGCTTGCTGTTAGAGAAGGTTGGGCGGTCGGGACTGAATGAGCGACATCGCTTCGGCGCGAGTCGACTCGCTGCTTCGCATCAGACCTCGAACGGCGCTGGTGATGGTCAGGCTGCCCGGCTTACGGATTCCGCGAATCGTCATGCACGAGTGCGTTGCTTCCAGAACGACGATCACGCCCTTGGCATCCAGTTCGGTCGACATCAGATCGGCGATCTGATGAGTCATCCGTTCCTGAACCTGCGGTCGCTTCGAAACTTCTTCCACAACGCGAGCCAGCTTGCTGAGTCCCGCGACTTTTCCGTTCGGCACATAACCCACATGAGCAACGCCCATGAAGGGCAGCATGTGATGTTCGCACATGCTGTTAAAACTGATGTCCCGAACGAGGACCATTTCGTCGTACGTTTCCTGGAAGACTTTTTTCAGATGCCGACCCGGATCCAGGTGCAGGCCTCCGAAAAGTTCGGCGTACATCCTTGCGACTCGGGCGGGCGTTTCGAGCAGACCATCTCGATCCGGATCCTCGCCGACAGCTTCCAGGATTTCTCGAACCGCTCGTTCAATACGCGGCAGATCGACTTTGTGTTCCGTGACTTCAGACATGAGCGATTCTCAAGGCAGTACGACGTTTAGAAAGACTTCATTCGGCGCGTAGGTTAGGCACTGCACGTGGGGCCGTCGAGCGGCCGAAATCTCTTGCATGATGGGTTGCCCGACTGTTCTGGTCGCGGCCGACGTCTATTTGTCTTTGTCATCCGAGCTGCCTTGCGAAACTGTTTCCGAGGCTTCCCAACCGGTCTGACGGTGGGTGCCGTCGCAGAACGGGCGATTCTTCGTCTCGCCGCAGCGGCAGAGGGCGATGTTCTCGCGGCCCGACGTGTCGTAAACGTTGCCCTCGTGATCGGTCACGGTGACGTCACCGGTGACGATCAATGGGCCGTCTTTGCGGCAGCGAATGGTGACGTCTGACATCGGTCAATTCTTCAGGAGTAAAGATGTGTCTTCGTAGGCTGGAACAAGCTCTGCGCAGTTCCGGCAGAAGACGCAGAATTGCCGGAACTGCGCAGAGCTTGTTCCAGCCTACATTTTGCTTTTCGGGAGTGTAACTCGACGACGAACGATTCGGTCGATCGCCAGGCGGAACAGTACCCACAAAGCCATGAAGGCTTCCTTCTGGTTGATCTTTGATGTTCCGAAGCGGCGGTCTTCGAACACGATCGGAGTTTCCTGGAACGTGCAGCCGACACAGCGGCACATGTAAAGGATCTCTTCCTGGAACGAGTACCCGCGCGACCGGACCTGGCCGAAATCCAGCTTTGCCAGATCAGGCACGCGGTAGCAACGAAAGCTGCCGCTGTTGTCTCGGCTGGATAGACCCAGCGTCAGCTTCGCATAGACATTGATCGAGCGGCTCATGAAGTGGCGTTTGAAATTCCAGCCGACGACATTGCCACCCGGCACGTAGCGTGACCCGATTCCGACGTCTGCTGAGTCCAGGCAGGCTCGAATCGCCGGCAGATACTTCGGGTGATGGCTGAAGTCGGCGTCCATGTTCAGCACGAAATCGTACTTCTGCTCGACCGCGTACTTGAATCCGGCCACCGTCGCCGCGCCCAGCCCCTGCTTGCCTTCTCGATGCAGAACGCGAATCCGCGAGTCCGCCTGAGACATCTCGTCGGCCAGCTTGCCCGTGCCATCCGGAGAGTTGTCATCAATGACCAGGATGTCCGCATCGGGAGCGTGCTTGTGAATTTCCGGAATCAGCGGCGGCAGATTTTCACACTCGTTGTAAGTACAAAGCGTGATCAGCAGCCTGTCGCCGGGTTCCTCGATCTGCTGATTCATTGGCCAAAGTTCCGTCTATGATGTTTTCGAAGTGTGCCACTGGCTTTGCCAGTGCTGTCTCAAGTGGAGTTTCGAGCGGTAAACACTGGCGGAGCCAGTGGCACACAGAATCCCAGGTCAGGGTCTGGCAGAACGTTACTCGTGACCTGCCACTTTCGGAGCGGGCGTTTTCTGCTGGGCGAGATACTCGACAAGGTCTCGAAGATCGGCCAGCGACAGATGCTTGATCAGGTCCGCTGGCATCGCTGATTGGCCTTTGGCGAGTTCGTCGATTTCGTCCTTCGCCAGAGAAATCACCGTCCCATCAGCAAGCATCAGTTTGAGGGTTTCGCCATCGTCAGACTTCTTCGTTCCAGCATAGACCTTGCCGGAATCCATGACGGCGATAACCGGCTCAAAACCTTTCGCAATCTTTGCATTCGGAGCGACGATCGCTTCTAACAGGTATTCCCGATTCTTTTCCTTCGCGATTGCTGACAAATCGGGACCGACGGCTCCGCCGGAATTCTGCACCGAATGGCAACGTCGGCACGTCGCGGAAGTGCGACCGAAGAAAATGTCGTAGCCGCGTTTCGCACTTCCACCTTCCAGACTCACCCGGTACTTCGACAACGGATCGGTCGGATCGACGAGCTGTTGCTCAAAAGTGCCAACCTGCTTCAACAGCGATTCCGTACCGCGAGCTTTCGCAGCTTCGAGCAAATCCAGGTGAATGACCGCCGGAGCGTTTCCTTCAATCAGCACGCTCAGCCATTCAGACAGAACGGCGTCGGCGTCAACTCGTTTCAACTCGGCCAGTTGAGCGATCGCAGCCTGCTGCTCGATCGTCGTGCCTGTCGCGATTGCCTGAGCAAGCGTCTCAGCTGCGGTGTCCGGATTTCGGCGGACGGAAATCTCTCGAGCCGCGACTCGGACATCCGCGCTGTCGTCTTTAAGCGACGTTTCCGCAAGTTTCGTAATCGTCGTTGAGTTCAGCCGGTCAAGAGCTCTGATCGCCGCAACGCGAGACGAGGCCGCTTTGGTTGCGTCTTCAGCGACGGCGACGAGCACCGGCTCCACTTCCTGAATTCCGTACTTCGCCGCGAGTTCCGCACCCAGCTTCTGCACGTTCTCGCTGCCGCTGATAATGCCGCCAAGCTGAGGTCGCAGCAGATCTCTAATAAAGCCTGCGTCACGTTTCTTAGCAATCGGTCGCCATGCCCCGAGCACTCGGTCCAGCGGCGACGGCTCGTCCCACATCTTCAACTCTTCCAGAGCCTCGACGCGAAGATTTTCTGATAGCGAAGCGTTCGTCGCGAATTTGATGACACGCTCGGCATTCTCTTTTTGCCCGAGCCGGAAGTTAGCATTCATCACCCGCCGCACGAGTGCGTCGGTCAGCCCATCATCCCCCGAAGGCATCGGCTCATCCGCCAACGCCGCCAGTTGGGGCATCGCCTCGGCAATCTCTTCATCATGAATCCCCCGCGCCGCTTCGAGAGCAATCAATGGCTCCGGATCGTCGAGCAGCTTCGCCAACTCTTTCGACTTCTGCCGGCGCAACGCCAGGGTGATTCCCATCCGAGCGTTTGGCCCTGCATTGGGCAATAAACCTGCTAACTCCTCAGAGCCTGCTGACTGGGAAAGAGCGAACGCTGCCGCATGCCTCACGATTGGATCTTTGTTCGGATTGTCGTCGAGCATCTTCAACAAAGGTTGAATCGAAAGCCGCGATCGAAGTTTGCCGATCGCGATTGCGGCAAATGAACGAACTCGCAAGTTCTTATCTTCCAGAAGATGTGCAAGTTTAGATGGCTCTGGTGGATCGAGAGTTTCTTCCTCATCAACCACGACAAGAGACCCATTAACGGATCTGGATTTCCTAAGCGTGCGAACAAACTGTGCGTTCATATTCTGATTAGTCAGCGGCCAGTTGTCTGCCAATGTTCGACTGGCCTGTGCTCGAATCTCGCTGTCTTCATCGGTCATCAGGTCGAGCAGAACATGTCGGATTCGCAACTTCTCAGACTGCACGAGGTCAGGATTCTGACGGGCAATTTGGCCAAGCCCCCAGATCGCGTGAATTCGTACCAATTGTCGAGGGACCTGCGTCGCGATCAGAACCAGTCTTTCAATCGCTTTCCTTTTCACCAGTTCGAATTGAGCTTCCTGACGAACTCGACGATCCGGATGGCCAAGCCAAGTACTCACTTTGTCAATTGTGAAAGTCTTCATGCCAGCGCGCATCAGCGTCGTTGCAGATCTCGGAGTCGCAGTCTGCGGTGTATCGGAATGCCAGAACTTATAGATGCGGCCTTTGCCCAGGCCGTCCCAGCCGTTGACCCAGTCGGAAATGTAAATTGATCCGTCGTAGCCGAAGTCGATGTCGGTGCCGAGAATC
>JBLFXD010000003.1:0-25037 GCA_047611045.1 Planctomycetaceae bacterium
CAACGCTCTTTCGGGCGTCGACATGGCTCTGTGGGATATCAAAGGCAAGCGAGCGGGGATGCCGGTTCACGATCTGCTCGGTGGCAAGACTCGAATGGCGGCTCCGGTCTATGTGCATGCCAGCGGACGGGATTTTGAGGAAGTCACGGACCGGGCACGTGCGTTGATGGCTGAAGGTTTTCGGCACGTTCGGATTCAATCGGAGGTTCCTGGGCAGTCGACTTACGGAACAGAGTCGGACCTCAAGCCGCACGAACAGATCAACGGTCCCACCTCTCCGCAGAACATTTTCGAGCCGGCAGACTACGCGCGGCTGGCTCCGCGGTTGTTTGAGCACGTGCGGGCTGAGTTAGGCGATGAGGTCGAACTGCTGCACGACATTCACGAGCGACTGCCCGCTCCGTTGGCGGTTCAACTGGCGAAGGATCTGGAGCCGTACCGGTTGTTCTTTCTCGAAGACCCGCTGCCGCCAGAAGAGCTGGCGTACTTTCGGCGTTTGCGTGAAGCGAGCCACGTTCCGCTGGCGATGGGCGAGCTATTTACGAACGTCAACGAGTACCTACCGCTGATTCGCGAGCAGCTTATCGATTTCATCCGAGTACACGTTTCGGATGTCGGCGGCTTGTCGATGGCTCGAAAGATCGCCGCACTGTGCGAATTCTTCAGCGTCCGAACGGCGTGGCACGGGCCGGGAGACACGTCGCCGATTGGACATGCTGCCAATCTCGCTCTGGATGTGTCGATCTCGAATTTCGGAATTCAGGAGTTCACCGTCTTCAATCAGGCTACGCTGGACGTTTTTCCTGGTTGTCCCGATCTTCGTGACGGAATGCTTTGGCCGAACGACTCGCCTGGCTGGGGGATTGATCTCGATGAGGATCTCGCGGCGAAGTTTCCGTATCCGGAGCATCCTTTCAACGGAGCATGGCCAGCAATTCGAAGACGAGACGGCAGTTGCGTTCGTCCATGACGTTTCCTGTTGACTTAATGGCCATGGAGCCGCAGTAACCAAGGCATCATATCTCGGAGTAAACTTTGGCAAGTGACGAGCGGAGCCAACAATTGAGTCGCGTGAGCTTACTACTTTGGTGCGGTGCGAGCGGAGTCGCGTCGATCGTGTGCTGGCTTCTGCCGGGTAGCAAAGACACTGCCGTTCTGGGGCGATTGAACTACTGGCAATTCCTGGCCGCGACGTCAATGTCGGCAGTCACGATGACGTTGTTGCTGGTTGCCTGGCGACGTGTCGAGACGAGACGTCAATTCGCTTTTCGTGCGTGTGCATTCTTGATTGGCACCACCATTGGGCTGGTAGTCGTCGAAGTCGCCTGCATGTTCTGGCCAGGAAAGCCGTTCAATAACCCGTGGCTTGTCAATTCGAGTGATGGTTTTCGATCGGGGACAGGCGATTTGATGGTGGAACGCGAACCAGGAATTTACTGGAAAGGTTTGTCGATCGGGAACCTGGCAGATCTTGATCGACGGCCTGATCCGTACGCCGAAGTGGTCGAGTTCGTGACGGATTTCGAAGGATTCCGAAACTCTCATCCCGTGGAAGATCCCGATATTGTATTCATTGGAGACTCATTCACAGAGGCGGGCAACGTCAATGAGGAGCACACGTTTGTGTCACGCGTCGGGAAAGCCACATCTTCATCTGTCAGGAATCTTGGTCGGATCAATTACTCGCCGTCCGAAGAGCTGGTCGTGTTACGTGAGTTTGGACTGAAGGCGACGCCGCGGGTTGTCGTCTGGCAACTCTGTGAACACAACGATCTTTCAGGGCAGATCAACTACGCAGAGTGGCAGGCACACGGTTCGCCCCCAATCGTCCCCACGATAACTCGTGGGGAGATCTGGATGGCGCGATCCCCCACGTATCGTTTGTTCGACGCGTTGTCCGAGCGCGAACCATGGCCGTATGAGGGGACTTTCTGTGACCACAGTGGAGAGTGCCACTCGGTCATGTTTTCGAGCCTGCTGACATTCCAGCAGCGACCAGGCATGCACTGGGGTTGGCCTCTACTTGTGAAAGATCTGCGAGACGGGCACGCCATGCTTAAAGCACGTGGGATTTCCCTCGTGGTCACGCTGATCCCGATGAAACTGAGAGTGATGGGGCATTATGTAGATTTTTCGCTGCGTATGCAGACCCTGCTATCGCTGAACTGGGACATTCCTGAGGAAGAGACCTTTGGCCACGCGCTGGCATCGTTGTGCGAGGAACTCGAAGTTCCGTTCATGGATATGACGGCCGCGCTGAAGTCGGGAGCGGCGCAGGGCGAGCTGGTATATCCTCCGTTCGAAACGCATCTGTCGGAAATTGGACATGAAATCGTTGCGCGGGAAATGGAGCAGGCTGTGTCGGACTTACTGGTCGAAGTTCAATAGATTCAGGCCGAGAGCTCTCGGTGGTGTTTCGAGCGATGCAGGATGTCCGTCGACGATTTAGCGTTGTCCCTTGACTGGATTGAGATCGATGAGTCACTCAGGCGAGTCGCGAGTTGTCTGGACATGCCCGGAGTGCTCTCGAAGTTTCCGGATCCCAAAGTCAGAACCCCGACCGAGCCTCTGCGTGAAGTGCGCCAGAAAGGCGAAGGCTTCGGGAGCGGTTCATCCTTCTGACTCGACCGACGACGCCGAGTTGTACTTTCAGGAAGCCGAAACCTCTCCGAAGAGTTCTTTGAAGTTTGGAGTCGCAACACAGGCTGTGGCTGAAACTGCAACTTCGTCTCTACCCGCGAAGACGATGGATCGAGCTGATAGTGGTACGTCGATTGACGAGCTGTCGGATCGTGTCGACCAGATTCTGGAACACCTCGAAGGCATCAGCCGCACGATGAAACTGGTGCGGTGGGTGATGTGGGGATTGGGAGTTGCAACAGTGCTCAGCGTCGTTGTGACCGTTGGTGGGCTGCTCTACTCGATCAGCATGATGGGGTCGCTCGGTGACCTTCTCAATCCGCCGGCCGGAGAAATGCCGTTGGGGGAGATTCCGATTGATGGCGTTCAAGGTGGAGCGATGCCGCAAGGCGACGTAAAAATCCCGCCGCAGCTTCAGCAGCACATGCAGCCAATCAAGGAATATTCGGACACGGTGAATGAGCTGTTGAAAGAGGTCAACCAGTAAGTTTTGGACAGAAGGCCGCGAAGATCACGAAGAGATGAAGATCCGAGAACTTTGATTTCTGCATCCCGGGATTTGCTCAAGACGGGCTTGTGAGTTTTTCAATTGTAGGGTGTGACCAGCGGGCTGAATGTTAATCACGGTGTGCCGGCGCGGAGATCTGTGAGCAGTCTTGACGGCTATGAGACTCAACGGTTGCCCGCGCCGGCACACCAGCCGTTTGATTCGCTCCGCTGGTCACACCCTACGAAAAACTCACAACCCCGTCGGATCACAGGCCGACTCGGAATCGATGTCGGACAAGATCGAGACCGGGCGAGGCCGTTCGGGGATGCAGCCCAGATTTCGGTGCGCTATCAACTCTGCGACGATGCTGACGGCGATTTCGGGAACGGTCTGCGAGCCAATGTCGTAGCCCAACGGAGCGTGCACTGCTTCCAGAGCGTCGCGGGAAACGCCTTCCCGCAACAGGTCTTCGAAGATCAGTCGGATCTTGCGTCGGCTGCCGATCATGCCGACGTATCGAGCCTTTGATTCCGCGAGGTGGTACAAGGCCTCTTCGTCGTGATTGTGTCCTCGCGTCACGATGATGCACATCGTGTTTGCGTCGATGTCCAATCCGCTGAGCGAGCTGTCGATCGGGCCAACGATCAGCCGGTCAGCTCGCGGAAAACGGTCCTGATTACAATATTGTTCGCGGTCGTCGACGACCCAGACGTCAAAGTCGACACTAGCTGCCAGGTCGGCGACTTTCTGTCCGACGTGTCCGGCACCCACGATCAGCAGTCGGCAACGTTCGAGCTGCGGGAGGTAAGAGATGCCATTCTCGACATAAGGACGTGGGCGATCGAGGACGGGGCGTAACCCGGCGTGCAGAGATTCCGGTGGAGCATTCGCCGGACGCTGACACGCGATTTCGCCGTGTTCATCGATCAGGTAGCGGCTGGCGATGACGCCGCCGTTGGATTTTTCGGCGTCGATGACGACCGCTTCCGTACAGCCGCGACCATCTCGCAGAACGTTCAGGTATTCCTCGAAGTAGCTGAGGTCGTCGCCGGGTCGAACCGGGTCAACCAGCATCCGCATGCGGCCGCCGCAGATCAGGCCGTCGTCCCAGCCGTAGTCACTGTCCAGTTGGAAGGACATCAACTCGGCGTCGCCTTCGTCGAGGAGTCGCAATGCGCGGCGTTTAACTTCGGCTTCGACACAGCCGCCACCGAGCGTTCCTGCCTGCGATCCGTCCGGGAAGACGAGCATGACGGCGCCGGCCTTTTGAGGAGTCGAACCTCGAGTTTCAACCAGCGCGGTGCAGGCGACGGACTGGCCGTTCGAAACGGCGTGTCGGAGTGCTTCGATGATCTTTTGCATGGCAAGCGTCTCAATGGTGGTGAGTTTCTGCGGCGATTCAATCCGCCAGAGTGTCCGCTGTCAACGAATCGGAGGGTTGGCGCCGGGGGATGCTTCGCGGGGTTGGTCTTCGGGTGCTGCGGGCATCAGCTTACACAGATCGTGGCAGAAGAATCAGTTTGTCACATTCTCGGGCGATTTCCCGAGTGGCGAATTTGTCGACCAGATTTGACTCATTGAATCACTGACCTAGGTTCTTAGTGTTGAGTTGTGCCGGAAGTGCGCGCTTTTGCGGACTGTCATCAGGCAGCCTCCAGGGAAACGACAAATGCAGACCGAACAATTACCAGTACAGGCAGATCAGGCGAGTCGCGGGCCGGTATATCCGGTGCAGGCGACGCATCCGATGAATTCGTCACGACTTCTTCTGGAACTGATGCAGCTTGGCGGTGATCGAGTTCAGAACGGTGGCTTTGATGCGGTGATTCTTCGTTCGGCGATGCGCAGTCTGATGCTGGCGTTGCAGTATCGCGACCCGGGCATCGTCCATCATTCCCGTCGCGTGGCAGCGCTGTCGGTCGGTGTTGCTGAGCAACTTGGCTGGGAAGCTCGGGACCTGCAGATTCTGGAAGCCGCCTGCCTATTGCATGACATCGGCAAGGTTGGCATTCCCGATATCATCCTGCACAAACCGGGTCGGCTTGCTCCTGACGAAGCGGAGCTGATGGGGTTGTTGTATCGACTGGCCGGGGACGTTCTGCAGGCCTGCGGAGCGGACTCCAGCGTCGTGCAGATCGTCACGCAATCGCAGTACCACTTTAACGGAGCGACTCACGACTTTTCCGTCATCGGCTCGGACGTTCATCAGGGAGCACGAATTCTTTCGGTGGCAGACGCGTACGATTCGCTGGTCACTTCGCAGGTCTTCCGCGAGGCGTTTGGGCATGAAGCGGCGATGGATGTTCTGCAGCGAGGTGCAGGGTCGCAGTACGACGGAAACGTCATTTCGGCGATGATTCGCTGGTTCGAGTTCGAACAGATTCCGGCCGAGCTTCTGCACGCTCGCGAGGATCAGTATCAGCTTTCTCCCGAAGAGATCATCGAGGCCGGTTCGCTTAGCCACGTCTTCTCGTACCTGTACCTGCTCGAAAGTCTGTACCACGGATTCTACATCGCCTCGACAGACGGATGTGTTCAGGTCTGGAATCACGGTTGCCAGGAGTTGCTCGGGATCGAGCAGGAGCAGATCATCGGCCAGCCTGGGCTGGGCGGTCTGATCAAATATCGGAAACAATCACGCCGCGACTTGACCGTCAACGAGTGCCCGATCCGACTGGCGATCGAAACCGGGCGAACACAATCTTCAGAACTTGAAGTGTCCCGAGCAGACGGCAGGTGGCTGGCCGTCGAAGTTCAGACGTTGCCTTTAATCGACGCCGCTGGCCAGTTGCAGGGTGTTGCTGAAATCTTCCGTGACGCATCTGGCGGTCGTGAGAAAGGTCACTATCGCGACCTCCGTCTGATGGCCAGTCGAGACGCATTGACGCACGTTGCCAATCGTGGCGAACTGAAGAAACGACTTGATGCGGAATTCGCGGAGTGCAAGGACCGCGATTTTGAAGCACCGTTCAGCATCATTTTCCTCGACGTCGACCACTTCAAAAAGTGCAACGATACTTACGGGCACGCTGCTGGCGACGAAGTGTTGATCAGCGTCGCGCGACTTCTACAGCACGAGATGTATTCCGGCGAACTGGTCGCTCGGTACGGCGGCGAAGAGTTCGTCGTGCTGTGTCCGGAAACGCCGCTGGATGACGCCTGGCAGAAAGCGGAACGGCTGCGGAAGGCGCTTGAGAAAGCGACGGTCGTGAAGTCCGACGAGTTCAGGATAACGGCTTCGTTCGGTGTTGCTCAGCTTGAGCCAACTGACGAGGCTGACGATGTCCTGCAGCGCGCCGACAAAGCGCTCTATGTGTCAAAGCATCAGGGGCGAAACCGCACCAGCAAAATTACGTCGGAGCAACTTCGCAAGCACGATCCGGAAATGGTCAAACCGTCACTGGCAAAGCCGGAGGAGTTTGTTTGCGACGTGACTCTGAAAGCCTGCATGGCCGCAGACATGATCGTCTATAAACTCAAAGCGTTCGTCGACGGAAACGGCGCGAAGCTTGGGAAAGTGACCGCAAAGTCCGTCGAATTGCGACTGGGCGCGCGAGGACTGCTCTCCGGCTGGGGCAAGACCGCTGACAAACAGCCGGTGGAGATTCTTCTGGGGATCGGTGACAGCCACTCGACGATACAACGCGGGGCCAACAAACTGGTTGAGATCCACGTCCGCATCACACCAATCGGACGTGCCCGCAAAGTCGACGTCTTTAAGGCTCGGTGCCGCAACGTGTTGAAGGATCTTCGCCAATACCTGGCGGCCGACTTCGACGACATGAGCGAGTGGGGCTGATGGTCGCCTT
This sequence comes from Planctomycetaceae bacterium, assembly GCA_047611045.1. GTDB lineage: Bacteria > Planctomycetota > Planctomycetia > Planctomycetales > Planctomycetaceae > JABMPE01. Next base: position 6,940 of record JBLFXD010000003.1, read on the forward strand.
TTCGAAACCGACCGTTGGAGCCTGCTTAGGAAACAACCGGGAGGTCGATTTCCAGGCCGTGGTTAAGCTGTCGCGTCACGATCGAACCGAGCAGCGTCGTGGTTGTGATGTCGTGAACGTCGACTTCGACCAGCGACCCGGCCAGCCGGGGGTTCCCATCGAACACAACGATGCGATCACAATCTGTGCGGCCGACTAGCTGAATCGATGGAGAATCGTTGCCCGCTTCGCCTCGCTTCGTGGCGGTTTTGCTGGGGCCTTCGCAGAGGACTTCAACGGTCGTGCCGATGAATTCGGCGTTGTCCTCTTCGCTGATCCGATTCTGCAGGTTCAGCATCTCGTTGTTGCGACGTTTCTTGACATCTTCCGGAACGTCGTCTGGCCAGAGTCCGTGAGCCTTCGTGCCGGGCCGTTCGCTGTATTTGAAAATGAAACTATTCTTGAAGCGAAACTCTTCGATGAGAGCCATGCTCTTCTGAAATGCCTCTTCGGTTTCGCCACAGAAGCCGACGATGAAGTCACTTGAGACCGCACAGCCAGGGATCGTCGCATTGATCCGCTGTATCATGTCTCGATACTCGGCGATCGTGTATCCGCGCTTCATGGCCTTGAGCTGTTCGTCGCAACCCGATTGCGCGGGCACATGCAGATACCGGCAGACCTTTGGTAAATCGCGGACAGCCTGCAGCAGGTCGTCCGTCATATCTTTGGGATAGTTCGTTACGAATTTGATTCGGTCGATGCCTTCAGTGTCGTGGATCAACTCGAGCAGATCCGACATGCGATACTCGCAACCGTCTTCCGTGTGCCGATAGCTATTGACCGTTTGGCCAAGCAGCGTGACTTCCTTAACGCCTTGTTCCGCCAGTGTGCGAACTTCGGAAGCGATCAGGCTTGGCGGACGACTTTGCTCCGGACCGCGAGTCATCGGCACGACGCAGTAGGTACAGAACTTGTCGCAGCCGATCATGATCCGGACGAACGCCTGGTACGGCGACGGTCGCATTTCCGGATCACGTAGCGGGTCGTAACTTTCGAAGCTATTGGCCACTGATTCCCGCGACCCGCCTTTTCGGTCAAGGCTCAATGCAGTCAGCCGTTTCCTGCTGTCGCGAGCCTCGCCAATCAGCTTTGGAATTTCGCCGAGCTGTCCCGTTCCAACGACCAGATCGACATGTGGAGCCCGTTCGAAGATCAGTTCCTGATCTTTCTGAGCCATGCAGCCCATGACGCCAATCACGAGGTTCGGGCGGTTTCGCTTCTGAAACTTGATGCGTCCGAGCTGGCTGTAAATCTTGTGTTCCGCGTGTTCACGGACGCTGCACGTGTTGAAGAGAATCGTGTCGGCAGCCTTGATGTCGTTGGTCAGCTCGAACTGCTGCTTGCGCAGCGCCGCGACAACCAGTTCGCTGTCCAGCATATTCATCTGGCAGCCGACGGTTTCGATGTAGAGCTGTTTGTTATGAGGCGTCTCTGACATTGGATTCTTCTCTCCGTCGCCGCTTCGCATGATGCAATTGTCGACGGATTCAACACTCGGGTTCACAGCCCGCACTTCGACGACTGGATCAGACTATTTCGCGGAGTACACGAAACAGACTAGGCCGCCGCGGCCTGGGTCTCTTCTTTTGCCGAAGTCGACTCCGGTTCTGCTTCGCCGTTCGCTTTCTGAGCTTCCAGCTCTTCGGCCATTTTCGTCAGGTGATTACTCACAGCAACGTGCTCGTACTCGTTTCGGTAGTTGGTCACCAGTTGAACGAACGATCTTAAAGCAAGGATCGCCGCTGCTGAGTAAAGCAAAACATGCCACGTTGCCATTTCCGGTCTCCTTCGTCTTCCTGACTGTGGAGTACTTCCGACGCTGCCATGTTGACAACGTCGGAACTGAGTATGACCGACTCTTCAGATTCAATCCGTGGATCCTGGTGTGGTGATCGCGGCCCTCGTCGTCGTTTACTTCGCTCGTTCGATGTACTCGCCGTTTCGAGCGTCGACTTTAATCTTCTCGCCCTGATCGATGAAGGCCGGAACCTGCACTTCGGCACCGGTTTCGACAGTAGCTGCCTTGGTTACGTTAGCCGTCGTGTTGCCGCGAGCGGCTGGCTCGGTGTAGGTCACTTCGACGATCACGTGTGCTGGCGGGTCAACTCCGATGAGCTGATCGTTGTAGAAGAGCAGGTCGCACTTCGCACCGTCCAGCAGGAAGTTGGCCGAGTCGCCCATCTTTTCGGTAGAGATCGTGTACTGCTCGTACGTCTCGTCTTCCATGAAGATGAAGCCGTCGGCATCGCGGTACAGGTACTGACCATTCGACTTACGGACGTCCGCCTGTTCGAGGCTGTCGCCGCTGCGAAGCGTCGGTGTGACGTTCGTGCCTTTGAGAAGATTGCGAAGCTTCAGTTTATAGAGAGCCTGGCCTTTGCCCGGCTTCACAAAATGAAGCTCGACGATGTCGTACGGATCGCCTTCGTAAATTACTTTCTGGCCTTTTTTGAAGTCGCTCGCGTTGATGTTCATTCGGAATCACTTGATCTTTGGTTCGGTTTTGATGCTTTTCGGTTCGCTTCGACGGGACGTCGCCGACCTTTCACTGGATCTGACTGATTTTCGGCGACGCGGGACAATAGCAGATCAATTCGGCCGTACAAAGCCGAAGGTGTGAGCGGATCAGTGGTTCCGTCGAATCAGTTAGGTTAGTCAGTCTCGCGTTAGAGGTGCCCTGAGGAGTTTGAACGGGGCGAACTTGCTACATTTCCAATCGTCCCACGATGACGGTGGTTGCCGACGATGTCCAAGCGAGAAACTCTGTGTCCCTACCCGGCGGCGATGAATCGCCGAGTTCAAATGTTCTCTCAAGCTGGCACCAGTCACTGGCAGACGCGATTCGCGATCCGGTCGAACTGGTGCGGGAACTCCGTCTGGATGAGTTTGCCGAACGATACTCCGAAGGTGCTGCCAGCCAGTTTCCTCTGATGGTGCCTCGCAGCTTTCTTGCGAGGATGACGCCCGGTGATCCTGACGACCCAATTCTGCGACAGGTCCTGCCGCTGGACGACGAACTTCAACCAGTCGCCGGATTCGTTGCCGATGCGGTTTCGGATGCGAGCTTTCGAACAGCGCCCGGCCTGCTGCACAAGTACCACGGTCGGGCTCTGATGATTGCCGCCGGAAGCTGTGCGGTGAATTGCCGATACTGCTTCCGTCGTCATTATCCGTATGGCGACGAGCCGAGACGACTCGACGATTGGGAGCCCGCGTTGGATCAGCTTCGCAACGAATCGTCGATTTCGGAGCTGCTGCTGAGCGGCGGTGATCCTCTGATGCTGACCGACGCGCGACTAAGTCAGCTTGTCGAGCGACTGGAAGCAATCCCGCATCTCAAGCGGCTACGAATTCATTCACGCCTGCCGATTGTCCTGCCGGACCGTGTCACGGATGTCCTGCTCGAACTGCTCACGCAAAGTCGACTGACTCCGATCATGGTCGTGCATTCAAATCATGCCGCAGAAGTCGCAGCAGACTGCGAGGCCGCGTTACGACGGCTCGTTCGAGCAGGCATCACGGTTCTTAATCAGGCCGTGCTGTTGCGAGGTGTGAATGACTCTGCAGCTGCGTTGACGGATTTGTCCGAGTCGCTGATCAATACAGGCGTGATGCCGTACTATCTGCACCAGTTGGATCGCGTTGCCGGGACGGCGCATTTCGAAGTTGATCCAGCGGTCGGTCGAACGTTGATCGCAGAACTTCGAACTCGTCTGCCTGGCTATGCCGTCCCGCGATACGTTCAGGAGATTGCCGGAGAGCCTCATAAAACGATCATCGAATGAGCTCGTTTCGTCCGGCAGTCAAAACTCCACAAACAGAAAACGAGGAACAGCACCGTGAAGTTGCAACCGGCGCTCGTGCGAATTCTCACTTGTCTTATTCTCGCGGCCCTTGCCGCTGCGATGGCGAATCCGGCCGCGGCTGGAACATCGAACAGCCTGATGGATATTTCGTCCGACGGAGCGTTGCTGGCGTGCAGCAACCGGGACAGCGGGACGGTCACTTTTGTTGACCTCGCAACGAGCAAAGTTTTGCGGGAAGTGAAAGTTGGCCACAAACCAGAAGGCGTCTCGTTCATTGGCGGATCGCACGAGATCGCCGTGGCCGTTTACGACGACGACTCGATCGTCTTTGTCGATGGTGACTCTGGCAAGAGTCGTGCGACTCTCTCCGTCTTCGATGAGCCGTACGGAATTGTGTCGACGGGTGACGGCAGCCGAGTTTATGTCACGCTCGAATATCCTGGTCAGGTCGTCGAGGTCGATCCGGAAACGGCGAAGATCACTCGGAAGTTTGCAGCGGGAGCGTTTCCGCGAGGCATCGCGATCTCGCCGGACGAAAAGCAGCTACTGATTTGCGAATTCCTGACGGCGACAGTTCGAGCGATCGACCGCGCATCGGGAGAACTCGTCGACGAATGGCCGGGCAGCAGCACGGATAATCTGGCCCGTCAGCTGGTCATTCATCCCAAACGCCCGAAGGCCTACGTGACTTTCATCCGGTCTAAAGTGACGGCGCATCAGGGAACAGGCTCAATCTTTCCGTACGTCGGGATCACCGACCTGGTCAAATCGGAAGACTCACGAAGGACGCGAATGCCGCTCGATTCGGTCTTCGGAACGCGAGTGACTGCCAACCCGTGGGAAGCAGCGATCAGTCCGGACGGGCGACAGCTCTACATCGTCTTCTCAGGAACCGACGATGTTTTTGTCTGCAACACGATCGACGATGACTATCGGGAACTCAAACTGGCAAAGTACATCGCGACCGGCCACAACCCTCGGGCGGTGCGAGTCTCTCCCGACGGAGCTCGTTTCTTTGTTTACAACGCTCTGGACTTCGAAGTCGTGGTGTTTGATGCAGAGTCGATGCGTCAGGTCGACCGAATTTCGATCACGAAGAATCCGTTGTCGCCGGAAGTTCACGAAGGCAAGATCCTGTTCTACTCGGCGCTGCCGCCAATGACTTCGCAGCGTTGGATTTCATGCTCGAGCTGTCATCCTGATGGGCAACCGGATGGGCGAACATGGCACAACCCCGAAGGCCTGCGTCAGACGCCGCCACTGCACGGTCTGGCGTTCACGCATCCTCAACACTGGTCCGCGGACCGCGACGAAACGCAGGACTTCGAACACACAATCCGAGGCCCCTTGATGGGCGGTCGAGGACTGCACAAAGGCCGTCTTAATAAGCCACTTGGAGCGACAAATCGCGGATTATCGAAGCCGCTCGACGCGTTGGCCGCTTACACGAACTCGCACACGTTTACGATGAGTCCTTATGCAAAGGGTGGCCTGTCGCCAGAAGCCGAACGAGGCCGAAAACTGTTCTCGTCAAAGCAGACAAAGTGTGCCGAATGTCACACCGGCCCGTTCCTGACGGACTCTCAGTCGGGAAAACCGAGCGTTCGACACGACGTCGGCACAGGCAACGCCGACAAATCAGAGACGATGGGATCAGCTTACAACACCCCGATGCTCCTGGGTCTTTACCGCTCAGCACCGTACCTGCATCACGGCACGGCGGCGACACTTCACGACGTGCTTACAACCCAGAACGCTGGCGACAAGCACGGCGTTACCAGCCAGTTGTCAGCTAATCAGGTCGATGATCTTGTTGCATTTCTTAAGTCACTCCCGTACGAACAACCCGAGCCACTGGCGAGTGACGCCGGCATCGTGAAAGTCGCCAACTAGGTGTTATTCACCTCTCCCTCTGGGAGAGGTCGCGGTCTCAGCCGCGGGTGAGGGCCGTCCATTTTCGCCAGCTCTGACATAATTCCCTGCAAAACGTTCAAACAACCCTCTCCCGGCCCTGAGAGGCCGACCTCTCCCAGAGGGAGAGGTGAAGATAAGTGGCGCTGTCCAACTAGTACCGGTCGAATTGATGGGTTCCGGTCGTTTTCTGAAGAGTCTGTGAGCCGAAAGCAGCTCAGGATTGAGCGATGGATCAGTTGAGCGAAATGCCCGAAAATTTTGACCGTGCCAGCCTCGAAGAACGGCAACTCGCGAGGCTGCGGGCTTTGTTGAAATCAGTGATGCGTAGCAATGGGTTCTGGCAGGAACGACTGGCCGACAGGGGCCTCACGGAGAGCGACGATGCCGGATTTCGGTTACTCTCAGACCTGCAGGCATTTCCGATCACGGCGAAAGCGGACCTTGTTCAGGATCAGAATGCTCAACCACCGTACGGGACGAATCTTACGTTTGGGCGTAACGATTATTCGCGACTTCATCAGACATCCGGCACGACGACCGGCACGCCGATGCGGTGGCTCGACACTCCCGATAGCTGGCAATGGTTTCTGGATTCTTGGGCGCAGATTTTTCGCATGGTCGGTCTGACTCCGGAAGATCGACTTTGCTTTCCGTTTTCGTTCGGCCCGTTCATTGGCTTCTGGGCAGCATTCGAAGGGGCCAACCGGCTCGGCAATCTCTGTCTGGCCGGCGGCGGCATGAGCAGTCAACAACGGCTGTCGCTGATTGCTGATAACCAGGCGACAGTTCTGTGTTGCACCCCGACCTACGCTTTGCGGCTCGCAGAAGTTGCGGCGGAGCAGGGGACTGACCTGGCTGCAGGATCGGTCCGAATGCTGATCGTTGCGGGCGAGCCCGGCGGCAGTATTCCATCGATCCGGTCACGCATTGAGTCGGCGTGGGGAGCCCGCGTCATCGATCATTGGGGCATGACCGAAATCGGCGCGCTTGGCGTTGAGTGCTCAGAGAACCCCGGCGGGCTCCACATTATTGAGTCGGAGTGCATCGCAGAGATCGTTGATCCGGAGACGCTTGAGCCAGCAGCGGCCGATGTGCACGGTGTGCGGCGCGGCGAACTTGTCGTTACGAACCTTGGGCGAGTTGGCTCCCCGTTGATCCGCTATCGAACCGGCGACCTGGTGGAGTCCGATCCTAAGCCGTGTACCTGCGGCCGGGCACTGCTCAGGCTGAAAGGCGGAATCCTCGGCCGCGCGGACGACATGATCACGATTCGCGGTAACAACGTTTTCCCGTCGAGCGTTGAAGCGATCCTGCGTGAGTTTGATCAGCTGGTCGAGTTCCGGATCGAAGTCCGGACCGAGCGATCGATGCACCAGATTCTGTTGCAGCTCGAACCGCGACCGGAACTGTCGGATACCGAAGCCACCGAGTTGGCAAGCCGCATTAAAAGCACGATCAAAGACAGACTGAATTTTCACCCGGAAGTCCAACTTGTCGAACCAAACAGCCTGCCGCGGTTCGAATTAAAGGGCCGGCGGTTTTTCAGAATCAGCGACGAGTCATGAACTCAAGCTCATGATTCCTGCAGGCCTTCGATGTTCTCGGCGTATTTCGAAAGCTGACTTTCCTGCAGATTTTTCAGCAGGATCGCCTTCTTCTCGGCCTGACTGAAGCCGTGAATAATTCCAAAAATGATCGAGCCAGAGACAACGGCCGTGACCTCGACGACGCGCATCGGAAGTTGGAATTCCTTTAGGTCGGCTGAGATTTCATCGTCGCTGCAGTATTCGCCAAACTTTTTTCGTTGATAAAGGAACTCGATCCCCAGCATGTCTCGAGACCACTCATAGTCGAACGGACCGAATTCCCGATGCCGATGGCGCACCCAGAAAGCTGAACCTTCAAATCGAAGTCCGGACGCCGTCTCCACAACCAGGATTCCTCTTACCGTGTGAGTGATTTGCGATCTGCACCTCGCTGCAACGTTGAATTGGAGCATTAATCGTTGCACAGTATCGCACATTGTTAGCCGTGTCCGCGAAATGCCGCAACAGCGATTGCTGACCGAGTCGGCGAAGGGGCCGTTTTCTTACTCGGGCTCGTGTTCGGGCTGGTCAGGGAGTCCGTTGATTCGTCGGTTTAGAAGAACGGCTCCGACGACCGCCGTCGTCTGAAACATGGCACCGACGATCGGGATCAGCATCAGGCCCGCGACGATCGTCCCCAGCCCGAGCGTAGACGGCAGCCATTTCTTCGCGAAGAGCTGCCGATCCTTCCAGCGGATTCCGCGCAACTCCTGCGGGTACCCCAGAAATTCTGCGCCCATGACCCAGGCGTGCATGTACGAGCCGATGATGAATGCCGCGACGGTCCCAACGAACGGCACAACATTCAACAGCAGAATTCCAATGTCGACAAGGATCAGCTTTACCGCACCTCGCAGCGCGTCAATGATCTGCCCGACGTAGGAGATCTCTGAAAGCTCCTCGGGTTTCGCACCAAGAAACAGCTCCACCCGATAGGCAAGCTTGCTGAACGCCCACGCGCAGAAAACGCTGTGCAGCAACATGTAGCAAATGAGCCCGACGCCAATTGCCAGCATCAGAATCGCGATGAGACCGATCCACTCGACTATGTTAACCCACCACGCGACCGGCAACTCCACTACGAACGAATTCCACGCCGCCGTCCCTACCCAGAAGGTAATGAGCAGCGAAGCGAAAGCGACGGCGATGTTCGTCAGCAGTGCCCACACTCCGTACTGCCAGAGAGACGGGTATCGACAAAGAAAACGAAACCCGTCCGCCGCCGTCGAGAAGCCCTCTATGTAGTCTGCGAGAGACCTCGACCGGTCTCGCGGTTGCAAACCTTCTGCATTGCTCATTCTGTGATCCGTTTGTCGATGTTGGCACCTGTGAGATCAATCGTCGACTGTGTCAGGTTCTGCGGAAGCGGCGTTGGGGATGATAGTAGAATCGTTGAGCCCGAAAGCTCCTTCAATGATTGAGCTACCAACTCAGCACCGGCGGCGTCGAGGTCCGCGAGCGGCTCGTCAAGCAGCAACAGTTCTGGTTCGAGCACGCACGCGCGGGCTAACGCGGTTCGGCGTGCTTCCCCACCGGACAAAGAACGAGCAGACCGGCTTGCGAGATGCCCAATGTCGAAATGCGCCAACCAACGTTCGGCAAGCTCTCGGCGTGCGAATTTGGCGACGGACCTCGCTTTGAGTCCGTACTCGACATTGTCCAGAACCGTTCCGCTGAAGAGGTAAGGTGACTGGTGGACGAAGACGCGATCAGCGAGTGGGATGTCAATGTGAACGTTGCCTTCGAAGTCTGTTTCCAGTCCGGCGAGAACTCTCAGCAGCGTCGACTTGCCGCTGCCGTTGGGGCCTGTGATTCCAACCGTGTTGCCGCGAGCGATCGTTGCGTTCGTGACCTGGCAGATAATCTGTCCACGTTTGGTGACGGTCAGATTCGACAAAGTGATTGCTGGTCGACGTGGTGATTCAGCGGGAAACGTCATGACTCGGCCTCCGCAGTTGCACGACTCAGTAGTGCAATGCTCAGAGTGACGAGCAGGGCGATCGTCAGCAGGATGAGACTCATCGCGACTCCTGAAGCGAATTCGCCGCGAGCCGTCTCCAAAGCCGTCGCCGTGGTCAGAGTCCGCGTTCGGCCAGAGATGTTGCCGCCAACCATCATGGCAATGCCGAGTTCGGTGAAGCATCGCGAGAACGCGGTCAGAACAGCCAGCATGATCGCCAAACGGGCTTCTCGAAGGTACGTCATCGCTCGCTGGATTACGCCCGCGCCGAGCGTGATCGCGGTCTCGAAGACGCGGCGGTCAAGTCGGGTGATAGCTCCGTGAGTCAGCGTCACGACGATCGGAAGAGCGAGAAAGAACTCTCCCAGGACTATGGCCCAGGTCGTGTAGAGAAGTTCGAATTCGCCCAGCGCCCCCCGTCGGGAAAGGAGCCCAAAACAAAGCAGTCCAATCAGGACTGTGGGGACCGACATGCCGACTCGAAACACGACGACGACAACCGATCGTCCGGTAAAACGCTTTCGAGCGAGAACCAGACCGATCGCGATTCCAACGGCGGATGCAGCGACGACGGCCACGATCGAGACCCACAGACTGCGCGTCGCCGCGTCGATGACTGCAGCGTCAAGTCGCAGCAGAAGCTTCAGGGCTTCCTGGATTCCCTCGCGGATCACTCAGTATCTTCCCCTGGTAATCGGTCGGCGTGGAAGAGTCGCTGGCCGTTGATTTTGTAGTTCGCGATTAACTTCTGTGCCTGCTTCGAAATCAGGAAGTCAGCAAACTTGCTGGCAAGCTTTGAGTTTACGGCAGAGTGCTGTGCAGGATTGACGACGATGACAGAGTATGAGTTCTTGAGGTCGTCAGCGCCGCGAACGAGCGGAACGAGTTGAAACTTCTCGCTCTGCTTCAGCCAGGTGCCTTCATCAGTCAACACGTAAGCATTCATTTCGTCGGCCATGATCAGCGTTGGGCCCATGCCCTGGCCGCTTTCGACAAAATTGTCCCACTCGGGTCGACATCCGAGTTTCTGCCAGAGCGACTGCTCGCGTTGGTGAGTTCCGCTGTCGTCGCCGCGCGAAACGAATCGATGTTTGCCGTCGGCGATTTTTTGCATTGCCGCGACGGCGTCAGATCCCCTTGCAGCTGCCGGGTCGTCGGTCGGTCCGGCAATGATGAAAAAATTGTGCATGAAGGGTTCGTGCCGCACGCCGTGCCCCGCGCCCATGAATTTCTCTTCGGCAGCTCGGGCATGAACGAGGATCGCGTCAACATCGCCGGCCTCGCCCAGTGTGAGAGCAGCTCCGGTTCCGACAGCAATCAGATCGACCCGGCAGTGATTGGCTCTTTCGAATTCGGGCAACAGGATGTCGAGCAAGCCGGAATCGCGCGTGCTGGTTGTCGAGGCAACCTTCAGAACCGCATCGGCCAGAGGAGTCTCGTCGATTGAGACGGCCGTCGTTTCTCCCTTTGTCTCACCTGGTTGCTCGATAGGCTGCGTGCCGCAACCGATTAGAAAACTGGCCGCCACCAGAAGAGTCGTGCAAGTCATCCATGCGGTGTGTGTCGTTTCGTTCTGCATGGCCGCTCTGTGTACTCCGCCGAATCCGGGATCGCTCTCGTCTGACAACCGTTCTGAACCTCGTTCCGAGCTGCAGGCGCGAAGGTTACGCAATCGGCATTCTGAATCACAGCACGGCGGCAGTGCCTGCACAAGCCGAATGGTTCTGATCGAAGAGAGCAGGTCTGCGAGCGTGAATGGCGATGTACGGCCTGACGATGGTCTACTATTCTCGCTTCTGGCTTCAGGATCACCCAGCCACGGTCCCTTTTCAGCAACGCCGTACGCCGGACCCGACTTCTTCGTCTCGTGGATCGAGTAAGTTTCCCAGGGTTCCAGTTCAAACATTGCGCCGATGGGACGCTTCTACTTTTCGATGACGAATGATGAGTTCTGCCATGGCTGAAGATTTGACGATTGAAAACTGCCTTCGTGAATTGCGGAACGCTCTTGGTGAGCGAGTCACGACGGACGCGGAAGTTCTGCTGGAACATGGGAAAGATTCGGCGCATCACGCGCCGCAGGCTCCGGATGTCGTTGTCCAGGCGGCGGCGACTGAGGACGTTGTGGCGGCTGTGAAGATTTGCTCGCAGCATGGCGTTCCGATCATTCCTTTTGGCACCGGGACCGCTGTTGAAGGCGGCGTCGTGGCGACTCGCGGGGGAGTTTGCATCGACGTTCAAAAGATGAATCGGATCAATCGGCTCAGCGTCGCGGATATGGACGTCACGGTTGAGGCCGGTGTCACGCGGCTGCAGCTGAATGAGTATCTGGCGGAGCAGGGGACCGGCTTGCATTTTCCGGTAGACCCTGGTGCTGACGCATCACTCGGCGGCATGGCCGCGACGCGGGCTTCGGGAACGGCGGCGGTCAGGTATGGGACCATGCGTGAGAACGTGCTCGGCCTGGAAGTCGTGCTGGCCAGCGGCGAGGTCATCAAGACGGGTGGCCGAGCGAGAAAGTCGTCGGCCGGTTACGACCTGACGCATTTGCTGGTCGGGTCAGAAGGGACTCTCGGGCTGATTACTGAAGTGACGCTGAAACTGGCTCCGCTGCCGGAAGCGGTTTCGGCAGCCGTTTGCAGTTTTGATTCGATCGACGCGGCGGTTGCTTCGGTCATCGATGTGATGTCGAAAGGGATTCCTGTCGCGAGGATCGAACTGCTGGACGAAATTCAGATGGCCGCCGTGAATCGGTACTCCGATTTAAGCTACGAAGTCGCGCCGACTCTGTTCTTCGAGTTTCACGGAAGTGACGCGGCCGTCGTCGAACATGCCGAACGGACTCGTGCGATTCTCGATTCACACGGCGTCCAAAACTTTCACTGGGCGAGCGGTCAGGGCGAACGCGATCGTCTTTGGGAGGCTCGGCACAACGGCTACTACGCGACGATCGGACTGCGTGAAGGAGCGATTGGTTATGTGACCGACGTCTGCGTCCCGGTGAGTCAGCTTGCCGAGTGCATTCGCCGGACGAAGGCCGATCTGGCTGGCTGTTCCGTCCCGGCACCGTTGTTCGGGCACGTCGGCGACGGGAATTTTCACGTCGTCTTCCCGATCATGCGAGGCAACGAGGCGGAACTGGCCGAGGTGAAAGCGCTCGGGGCGAAGATGGTCGACCACGCTCTGGCTCTCGGCGGAACCTGCACCGGTGAGCACGGAATCGGCATCGGGAAAATTGACGCTCTTCGAAAAGAACACGGCTCAGCGGTCGACACAATGCGAGCGATCAAGACGGCTCTGGACCCGGATAATCTGATGAATCCAGGAAAGTTGTTCGGTTGAGCGTTGAACTGGTTGGAGTGCCAGTCGAATCGACGACGACCGAGGACGTAGGGTTTGACAAGCGGAGCGCCGGCATACCATTTCGGAGCAAACGGGCTTCGCAAGACGGGGAAAATGGTACGCCAGCGCTGCGCTCGACAGACCCTACATTTTCGGGAGACGAATGCGGGCATTCCACTGGGGCGTGTGGCCAGGTATCCTGCTTGAGTTAACGACGCGTTCAGTCCCGAGGAATCTGCACAATGCCGGAACAGTTGTTTGATCGTTTGCGAGAGCTGCGACAACGCGTTCGGTACGTGCTGTGGGTTTACGGATTCTGCTGCCTGACGGTCACGCTTTTTCTGACGACGCTCGTCGCGGGGAGCCTTGACTGGCTGTGGCACCTGGACGAAGCCGGAACGCGAGTTCTGCTTGGTCTGACGATTCTTGGAGCGTCGAGTTGGGTCGGCTGGCGGTTTCTTTGGCTTCCGTTGACGACTGAGTTCTCGAATGTCGAGCTGGCCTCGCGAATCGAGAAACAGAATCCAACGTTTCAGGACAGTCTGTCGAGCACCGTTCAGTTTTTAGAATCTGACCAGGATGCGGCGATCGGCTCGCCGAAACTCCAGCAGCAGGTGATTGCTCAAACCTTGCAGCGGCTTGATCAAATCAGCGTTGAAGGGCTGATCGAGACGCGTCCGGTTCAACGAGTTGCAAGCTGGGCCGTCGGGACGTGTGTTCTGGTGGCGGTCGTGGTGGGGTTTAATCAGGCGGACGCGGCGACGGCGATGAATCGTCTGCTGTTTCCGTTTTCGTCGACTCCCTGGCCGCGGGATGTCGAGCTTCGGTTCGTTGATCAGGATCTGAGGCCGCTCACTGCGAGCCTGAACGGTGGCTTGACCGTCGTGCAGGGCGAGACGCTGGAGCTGTACGTTGAAAATCAGCGAGGTGCATTGCCCGCCGATTTGACGTTCGTCCACAGGCGATCGAACGGGAAAATCGTTCGGGAACCGATGCGACAATCGACGCTCTGGGATGTCGATGGAGTTGCTCGCGAAATCGGCGGCGCCAGCCTGCACGTCACGAACGGGCCGCTCTTCTTCTGGGCTCGCGGAGGCGATGGAGAGACGGTGCCGTTGCAGGTGGATGTGGTTCCTCCTCCAAGGATCGACAGTCTGCGAGTTGCCGTGCAGCCGCCGGCCTACACCGGACGAACCAATCACACGTTGCCGGAGGGGGTGGGGCATGTCGAGGGCGTGGTTGGGACGAAGGTCGCCATCACCGCTCGCAGCAACAAGCCGTTGGAGTCCGCGACGCTGCACCGCAAGGATGCGTCTCCGAAACGGATTGAAGTGTCACAGGATGGGTTGGCGGTCTCGGGAGATTTTCTTTTGAGCAAGCCGGTGAACGGTTCGTGGTGGCTGGTGCTGAAAGATCGGCAGGGCTTTGAGAATCCGGATGCTACCCGGTACGACCTTCGGATTTCGCCCGATAATGTGCCTGACGCGACGATCGAAGAACCGCAAACGGACATGCTCGTCACGGCTGTCGCGAAGGTCCCGTTTCGCGTCCTCATACGAGATGACATCGGAATCCGCTCGGCCTGGCTGACTTACAAGCCGTCGCCTCAAAGTGCTCGACAGCCGAAATTCGTTGACGGAGTGATCGTCGAAGCAGAGCAGGGCGGCGATCACGAGTTGATTAAGAGGCCGAATAGCGAAGCATCGTTGGACGAGCCGCTCTCGATCGACGTTGTCGCCGCAGAGCCGGGACGGTTGCCACTGTTCGATTCGGAAGACCGACCGGACCAGATTAGGCCGGAGCTCGTCTGGGAACTCGCGCCGCACGCCTGGCAAACTGGAACTCAGATTGTCGTTCACGCAGAGGCTTCCGACTGGTACGACCTCGACGGCGAGCATGTCGGAACGAGCAATCCTCGAACCTTGATCATCGTCAGCAAGGATGAGAAACGAGCTGAGTTAACGGACCGGCAGGCGGCGCTGCTGTTGGATCTTGAACGAGCGACGACCACGTTGGAATCCGCTCATCAGAATACGAACGAGCTGAAGCTGCAGCTCGATGAGGCCGGTGAACTCCGCCCTGAAGATCGAGACGTGCTTAAACGTGTCGAGCTTGATCAGCGACAGGTTGAGTCGCGTCTGACGGGAGCAAGTGGAAGCCTGCAGGAAGAAGCTCGGACAATTCAGCGGGAAAGGTCTGACAACGAGGTCGAAGACGCGGCGTCTGAATCGTTGCTCGACTCGCTCGTTGGCGAGTTGGACTTCTTCCGGGATGACGCGTTTCCGACGATCGCGCAGAAGCTGACGGAAGCTCGGAAGTTGAGCAGCTCGGACAAGCAACTCGACAAACGTCGAAAGAAGCAACTCAAGGAAGCGTTGGACTCGGTCAGCGGCGAACAGAAGGAAGCGATTCGCAGTCTGCGAGGGTTATTAAGCGACCTGTCTCAGTGGCGGAATGAGCGAAATCTGAATGCCGACCTGCGAGGCCTCACGAGCGACCAGCAGGAATTATCTCAGGCGACGGCTGAGGTTGGTCAGAAGACGTTGACGCGGTCTCAGGCTGAATTGACAGATCAGGAGCGAGCGGATCTGGCAAAACTTTCCGCAAGACAACAGCAGGTTGCGGATGCCGTCGACGCTTTCCGTGAGCAACTGAAGGAATCGATCGAGGATGCAGCAGAGACTCAGCCCGAAGTTGCGGAAGCGTTTGAGAAAGCTCTGGAGACGATCGAGCAGTCTGGCCTGAGCGGAGAAATGCGACAGGCAGCAAGCGACCTCAATCGAAATCGCGTTGGAGACGCCGTCAGCGCTCAGCAGAAATTCGTTGAGACAATGCGGAAGATTCAAAACGAACTCGACCAACGAGAGGTCACCGACACGGAAACCCTCGTCAAGAAGCTGGAAGAAGGTCGACAGGATTTGGCCGCCGCAAGAACTCTGCAGGAGATGTTGAAGAAGAAGGTCGAGGCTGCCGGCAATATTCAGGACCAGCCGGAGCGTGAACAACAGCTCGAACAGCTTCGTCGAGAGCAGCAGAAACTTCGCGAAGCGTTGGAAGAGACGCTGCGGCGACTGCAGCGTCTCCAAAGTTCAGCCGCCGGGGCCACCAGCCGAGCCGCCGAGCAAATGAGCAATGCCGAAT
This sequence comes from Planctomycetaceae bacterium, assembly GCA_047611045.1. Lineage (GTDB taxonomy): Bacteria > Planctomycetota > Planctomycetia > Planctomycetales > Planctomycetaceae > JABMPE01. Next base: position 22,731 of record JBLFXD010000003.1, read on the forward strand.
CGAGCTTGTCGAACGACGACGCGTCGGACGCCCTGGAGAAGATCGAAGAAACGCTCGACGATCTTGAACAGGCTGAGCGCGAGCTGGCGGCTGACCAGAAAGAAGTCGCAGAACAGCTTGCCAGGGAGCAGCTTGAAAAACTTGCCGACCAGTTGGAGTCTTTGCTCGCTCGACAGCAGGCGACGATCGGCGAAACGCAGCGGTTGCAGCTTGAGTTTGAAGCGGCAGGGAAATGGTCGCGGGCTCGCCTGAAGTCGCTGCGGAATCTGACCGAAACGCAGCAGAACCTGATGGATGAAACGAGCGATGCCGCTCAGAACGTTGACTCGGTTGAAATCGTGGCGTTGAGCCTTCGCGGAGCGGTTCGGTACATGCAGCGAGCCGTTGAGTACCTCGATGAACGAAACACGTCTGCTGAAACTGTCGCCGTTCAACAGCTCGTTGTTCGACGATTTGAAGAGCTTTTGAAAGCGCTCGCCGATGACGGTGCGGAAAACGGAGCAGAAGGTCAGCCTCCTGGTGAGAACCAGGAAAACGAGCAGCAGTCCGGGCCTGAGGGCGACATCGTGACTTTGATCGCTCAGTTGAAGGTCATTCGAAGTTTGCAGTTGGATCTGGCCGATCGGTTTCGTGACGTAAGAGGCCGCGCCGGTGCGGATTCGGAATTGACGGACGATGATCAGGCAGAATTACGCTCGATCTCCGAGGAACAGGAACTGATCGCCGATCTGGTTCGTGAGATGACGTCCGCATTCGGCGATCCGGAAGAAGAACAGAGTGACGATGAGCCCCTCGACGTTCCGGGCACGTTGTTGGACGAGGATTAAGTGTTGAGCATCCGTCACGAGAGTGAGACGCGAATCATGATTCCAATCAGACAACGGTTTGGTAATTTCCGCGCGATGGTCGCAACCGTCGCTGTCGCGACCTTTGTCGCCTTGATGGCCGTAGGCACGTTCGCTGGAGAATTTCCGCCGGCAAACGGGCCAACGTCTGACGATCGAGCGGACTCGGTTCCAGTTTCGCCGGAAGCCGAAGACAAGACTTCGTCGACGCCGCGTGATCTGAAGAAACCGAAACAAAAGCGAGGAAAAGGCGATGATCTCGATCGCCAGCTTCTTCGGGATTTGCTCCCTGATCTGCCGCTTGAGCTGAAGTCGCCCAACGAAAAGTCCGCTGATATGAACGAAACGACGGCGGAACCGCAAAGCCGCATGCCGTTTGCCGATGAACTCGATGAAACAGTGGCTTCCATGCGTGAAGTCTGTCGGCGGCTGGACAAGCTGAACCTTTCGGATGACACCGAGCAGCTCCAGACGGGGATCGTTTCAAACATCAACGCCCTGATTGAGAAGCTGCGGAAACTGCCTCCGCCATCATCGTCGAGCTCGTCTGACAGCTCTGACAAAGATCAGTCGGATTCAGACTCGACGTCACAAGGGCAGAAGAAGGAGCCGCAGCAGAGCCCGCAGCAGTCTCCGCAGGATCAACAGGGAGCGGATTCGTCGTCGGGTTCGGCCTCGAAACCGAAGACCGGAAAAGCAGGCGAGTCTACGGAAGAGAATCTCAGGCAGGCTCGAGAACGGGCGTCAGCGCTCGCTCGACGCCGAGCATTGATCGATGAAGTCTGGGGGCATCTCCCGCCGGCCATGCGGGAACGGCTGTTAAATGTTGGCAGCGAAAAGCTGCTTCCAAAGTACGAGGGCTTGATCCGTCGCTACTACGAAGCCCTCGCCGAGCCCGATCGAGCCGACTCACGACGTTAAAGACTGCTCATCGATTCGAAGTCCCGGGTTTGAAGCCGAATTTCCGCAAGTACGCCTCGGACCGGCTGAGTCTCTGCTGATTCCAATGCAGGGCTGCGACTCGTATACTCCCGCGCCATCCGCCATTTTCGGCCGGATTGCGCGCCTGACTTCTCGCATAAAGCTTTGCTCACATGGCTACTGCCGCCAAAAACAACAATCCCGAAAATGTACGCTTACAGGTTCTGCTGGCTCGTTGCGGACTGGGATCGCGCCGCGCGTGCGAGGATTTCATCACGACCGGACGGGTTTCGATTGATGGCGAGGTCGTCACCCAACTTGGTGCAAAGGTCGACGTGTCGACTCAAAAGGTCGAGGTTGATGGAGAATCGATTCGGCCGGATCGCGCTGTCTGTTACATGCTGAACAAGCCGAAGGGCATGCTGTGCACAAACAGCGACCCCTCAGGGCGTGCTCGAGTCGTTGACCTGTTTCCCACAAGTGCTGGTCGACTTTTTCCCATCGGTCGGCTGGATGAGAACTCCGTCGGCCTGTTGCTTGT
>JBLFXD010000004.1:0-24071 GCA_047611045.1 Planctomycetaceae bacterium
TCGCCTGAAGTTTCTCCAGTCCCGCTCCAAGCCGCAGCACGGTCAACATCCTGCAACCGGCGAGGTTGAGCGTCTGGAGCCTGGTAAGTCCGTTCAACTCTGGAATTGTCGTCAACCGGAAGCTGCCGCTGAGGTCGAGCGTCTGAAGGTTGGTCAGGCCCGCCACGTCCGGAATCGTCGTCAACTGGAAGCAATAGCTGAGGTCGAGCGTCCTGAGACGCGTTAGTTCTGTCAGCTCTGGGATCGTCGCTAATACGTCGCAACCGCTGAGGTTGAGCGTCTGGAGCCTGGTAAGTCCTGTCAGCTTTGGAATTGTCGCCAAATAATGACAACTGCTGAGGTCGAGTGACTGAAGGCTGGTCAAGCCGTTCAGCTCCGGAATCGTCATCAACTTGGAGCAAGAACTGAGGTCAAGCGTCTGGAGTTTGGTCAGTCCCTTCAGCTCTGGAAGCGTCGTCAACATGCTGCAATTGGTGATGTCGAGCGTCTGGAGGCTGGTTAGTTCCGCCAGCTCTGGAATCGTCGTCAACTTGGAGCAAGAGCTGAGCTCGAGCGTCTGGAGTTTGGTTAGTCCCTTCAGCTCTGGAATCGTCGTCAACATGCTGCACAATGTGAGGTCGAGCGTCTGGAGGCTGGTCAAGCCGTTCAGCTCCGGAGTCGTCTTCAACTTGGAGCAAGAGCTGAGATCGAGCGTCTGGAGTTTGGTTAGTCCCTTCAGCTCTGGAAGCGTCGTCAACATGCTGCAAATGGTGAGGTCGAGCGTCTGAAGGCTGGTCAAGCCGTTCAGCTCCGGAATCGTCGTCAGTGCCCCGCAACCGCTAAGGTCGAGTGTCTGGAGGCTGGTCAAGCCGTTCAACTCTGGAATCGTCGTCAGTGCCCAGCAATAGCGGAGGTCAAGCGTACGGAGGCTGGTCAGTCCCTTCAGCTCCGGAATTGTTGCTAACTTGTAGCAACTTCCGAGGTCGAGCGTGCGGAGGCTGGTCAGCCCAGTCAATTCCGAAATCGTCGTCAGCGTCCCGCAATGCCTAAGCGTGAGTGTCTGAAGTTTGGTCAAGCCATTCAGCTCTGGAATCGTCGTCAACCGGTGGCGATTGCTGAGGTCGAGTTCGGTGACATCACCGTGGCGGCTTAACAGCCGGACGGTACTCGGGCGAAGCTCGAAGTTGCCGCGAAATCCCTTAACCGGTACGGCTCGCCACGTTTGACGATCGCCGTTCTGGATCAGTTCGAGATGGTGCTCATCACACAGGTGCTCGCGGATGTGGGATTGCACTGTCGCTTTGCTGAACAGACCGTGCACGACAAGAAGCACCAGTGCAGTTACCAGTGATGTCGGGACGGCGAATGGGCTCAGTCGCTCGCGTAAACTTTTTTGCGGTATCTTGATAATTGGTGCCAGCAGGCAGGCAATGAAGTCATGGGAGATTTCCCACCGTCTTGCTTCACGTGGCACTGGGGCAGTGACGCCGTCGATCGGTCGCACCAGTTGACGATCGCTGTCGCCCAGCTGGTTCAGGCAACCCTGAATTTCCGCCGGATCAAGCTGAGTCTGCCGGGCGAGATCTGCGATCGTTTGAGGGCGACTGGTTGCGGAATCTTTCTGCAGCATTTCAGAAAGAATGAGGCCGGAGACGTGTCGCACATGAGAAGCTTCAATGCTCGATTGTATAAATGGAGTCAGCAATGTTCCGTTCCTGCCGAAATTCGGAACGGTCGGATGCAGTCGCTGAAGGATCAGGCCCAGCATGTTGAGCACGACTGGCCTGATCTGCTCCGGCGTGCCATCTACGGTTGATGCCTCATTGAGCACTCCGCTCAGCAGTTCCCGCTCGATCTTCAGCCTGGGATCGGCCGATATCAAAAACTGCTCCGCCTCGCTTCGCGTGAGATATCCGACCTCTTCCCAGTTCTGATGCAGCACCCGCGGCGGCAATCCCAGCTCTTTCAGTTGCTGCTCATAGTCCGAACGTAAAGACAGCAACACGGTCAGCCCCGACAGTGGCTTGGCCACGATGTCCTGCAGGAATTCTCGGATCTGCTTGAGCTGCTCGGAATCGACTTCGTGCAGGATCATCAGCTCTTCGAACTGGTCGAAGACAATCAGCAGTCGTGCGTCGAGATCGACGGCTCGCAATCGCTCACTAACGGCCGCCAACAGGGGCCGCGCCGTGCGTTTCTTCTTGAGATCCGCATCGGCCCACGGTTGATCGTCCTTCAGCAGTCAGTCGCGCAGCTCCTGCAACGGATCGCCGAATCCGCGCAGCACCACACTGTGAACGCGATCCTTCCCGCCTGATGAACCTCGCAGTTCCGGCAGCACCGCCGCGTTCAACAGCGAACTCTTTCCGCTGCCTGAACTACCAGTGAGATAAAGTAGCGGCAGTGTCGACTGACGGATCCACTCGGTGACCCGCTTGTGCAGACCGTCCGGTCGCTTGAAACGTTTGCGATCGTCCGGAGTGTCCTGCCATGGGCTGAGCCGAAAGCGCCCCGGCTCCGCGACGGTATGTTCGAGCCGATAATCTTCGAGTCGTCGTTGGCGCCGACGCCTCACCCACCGCGATTGCTGATCGAACAGCCCGACAACGACCGGTAACACTGCTGCGGCAAAGAGCGTGTACAGCATCCACAATGGCCATACACCGACCCACTGGCTGGCCGCCCAGGCTGCTACTCCGAAAGTACCCAACCCGGCAATCCAAAGCTTGAATCCCCACAGAAATTTTACCGCCTTCACGACCCCCGCTGCCCGCACGACATCGGGATCGGGCGAGTCAGGTTGAGGGACTGGGATTGCGTTCTGTTCAGTCATCCGGTTGCTCCGTCAAAGATTCAGAGCACAGTGTCTACAATGCCCATCCATCAGTCCAGCATTCATCAAATGGCCATACCTCGATCACGAAGCGGGTCTGCAACGAACAGTCGGCACCGAGCAGATGCACGAACCTCGTCATTCTGTCATCCTTCCTGCCCATTGCCCGAACCGAGCGTTCATGCAAATTAATCGTCATTCCACGTTTCTCTTTGTCGCTGTTTTAGCCGCTCATGAAATTCGCCCTGCTTGGTTGGAATTCGAAGATTGTCCCGCTGCTTCGCGCGATTTCCGCCGACTCACGACACTCGTTCACGATTGCCACGGAAGTACCGAACGACTCGCTCGCCGAGTTGCTCGCCGCCGCGTCCGGTATTCGAGTTCTGCAGACGTGGGAAGAATTACTGGTCGACACGACTGCGGACGTGACTCTGGTCGCGGGAGATTCCGACAGCATTCAGGCCGGCGCTAAGCAGTTGGCCGTCGACGGTCGCCCCCTGGCTCTCATTCCGCAGGCCAGTCAGGGTTCGGCGTTTATCTACGAGCTGACCCTCACTCACGACGACAACCGCGTTCCGCTCGTGCCGGTGTCGAGCCTGCCGGTTCACCCGTTGGTCACAAAACTGCACGAAGTGATTCAGCGAGGTGACCTTGGCCAGGTCGTGCTGCAACGTGTCGAACGATCCGTCGCGGCGCACTCTCAGAAGTCGGGACGCCAAAGTTCGGCACGCCAGGGTGCAGGACTAACTCGCGACGAAGTCGACGGAGCGTTGTTTGACGATGCCCCGCTGCTGCGATTTCTCGGAGGCAACTACAACCGTATCACCGCCGTGCATTCCGGATCGGAAGAAACAGGGATCACACTCGCGACGGTCACGTTGGGCGGGAACGATCTTGCGGAAGCCACCTGGACGGCTCGCACGGGAAAACCAGAATGGTCTCTTGAGGTAACCGGCTCGGCAGGCTCGGCAACGCTCAAAGTGCACGACGGCTGCGCGGGGACGCTCACCATCAACCCATCGAGTTCTGATTCAGAGTCCGGCTCGACGATCACAGACGATGGAAGCGGCATCGGCGAGAGTCAGCTCGTCGCGTTGGAACAGTCGCTCGAGGAGTCCGCGAAGCACTGGGCCGAGATCACTCGCGCCTTCGAAACCGTCGAAGCGACACACACGTCGCTGCGCCGCCGCCGCACGATCGATCTGTTCTTCGAGACGACTTCAGAACGCAGCATCTTCAAGTCTCAGATGACGGCCGTCGGTTGCGGACTGATCATGCTGACGCTGTTCGGTCTGGTGGCGTTCCTGCTGCTGGGAGCGTTCGTCGATTCAAACTCGCGTCTACAACGAAACGCCGAAGCCGACAACCGCATCGTTCAGGATTCCGAATTCATCGCCGGCACCGCGCAGCTCAACAGAATAGGACTCAAACACGTTTCGGAAATCTCGCGAGAAGTTCAGCAGAGCGCCGAGACAATCTTCGTCATGCCGGACAGCCAAGCCTCAAACGACACAGTCAACGAAGGCCGCATCACCTCCGTCGTTAAAGCTCTGGTCGAAGCCGGACACTCCGACAGCGCCGCCTTCGTGAAAGTCGCCTCAGTGCCACACCCGGCGACGCAGATTCTATTAAAGGTTCTGCGCTTCCTCTGGATCGCCCCGCTACTCCTGTTTCTACTGATGCAGTCGCTGCTGTTCGTAACAAAACCGTCTTCCAACGGTGCCCTCGCAGAAGACTGAGTTCGCCTACACAGACCTTGAAGAAATAACTGGCCAGAAATCGCAGGGTGGGCACCGCCCACCAATTCTTCTACCGACCAAGCATCGGCTCCAGCCATAGCCCCCAGTCGCTTCCGGGGCCATCGGCAGTCGGATGAGTGAGTAGCTCCAGGGTGGAGACGCCGCTGAGGTCGACGTCAAACTCAACGAGTCGGTCGCTCTTCACCACCGGCGACTTCCAGAGCGTCCTGCCGTCTCCCTTAATCTCAAATTCGACCGTTCCGCCGTGACCGGATGCCAGGCCAGCCTTGCCGGTTAAACGTTTCCACTTCTTACCCGTTTGATAAACGTGTCGAGCAGGGGCGTGCGCGTAGATTCCTGTTTCGAAAATCTGTCCGGCTGATTCCAGCAGCGGCACTCGATCGGGAACACGGTTGAATGCCGGACGTCCCCAACCGACCTTGGCCGAATCAGGCTTCAGACTCGTCAGCTCAACACTGGCAGAATCGCCGTCGAATTCGGCGGGCGTTTGTGTCGGCCGGGTGGGTCGGGTTAATTGTCTGGCGATGGCCGCGGCTTTGTCGGATTTGATGGCGTCGGCCAATCGAGAAGCCTTCTGACGATCGTTCTCCGCCAGAGCGTCCAGCACAGGTTTCAGGTCAGACCGAAGCTGGATCGCTGACAGGTCCGGAACTCCGTCGCCCGAGATGCTGTACGGATAGCGGAATTTTGTCCGCGACATCTGGCCGGCGGCGGAGCCGCTTACGTGCAAAGGAAAGAGCCTCAGTTCGCCTTGCCTGCCTCGGCTGAGAGCATTCGTACTTAGATGAAAACTACCGTCGTCGGCAGGGACAGCGGTCGCGGTCGTTGAGTTGTAATCACCGCCGCCTGCGGGATCGAAGTAGGCAACCACGGCGTAGACGGGCGGTTCTCCATTGACCTTCCCGGAGACGTGAATCGACTTCCCTTCGGCGGTGATCGACAGCTCATCGATATTTGCTTTCATGCGAACGCCCATGCCTTTGACCGATCCGGAGAACTGCGGATGCGATGCCAGTCGAAGGGCGTGTGCGAGCGTCAGGAAACTGCCTTGCCCTTCGTCGCGAAGTTCGTCGCCGTAGGTCCGATTGCCAGACCCCATAAGTGCCGTCCCACGCGCCGCTTCGTCAGGACGCGCTTTGCAGTGAGGAAGCCCCAACGCGTGACCGAGTTCATGAGCAATCCCGCCGATGAAGATCGAATTGTGTTTGCCGAGCGAAATGCGGCCGTACTGTCCGTCGCGAATCATCGGCTGCTTCAGCGCGAGGTTTCTCGAATCGAGCTCCGGCGAGTCCAGTTGCCAGGCCGTTCCACCTCGAAACGATCCGCCCGCGTAGTAGGGTGACTTGTGAGTGAACCGCCGCTGTTCTGCGTCCCACGTTGCCAGGTTGCAGAAGATCAGAATTGTTTCCTTGCTGGCATCGATACCCGCCTGTGCAAGCACAGGCAAACACTCCTGCCGAATCTCGCCACCCGACTGTACGGCGTAGTGGCTCGTGTCGTGCTTCCCGCTGACCGTATGCAGAATGAGCTGCTTCTGATCGTCGTACTGGAGATTGAAGCTGCGATCGCCAAATCCGAGTCGGCCCATTTCGCGAGCATAAAAACCACGAATGTGCTCCATCATCCGAGTCAGCCGCGGCTGATAGTCAGCTGGCAATTCACGGTCGGAAGGCGTCCAGCAGACAATGTGCAGATATCGGTCTGCGCGTTGCGGTTGGTCGTCGTGCCATGCGTCGAGAATCTTCCTCGCAGCCTTCACCTGGTCAGACTCGCTGATTGGCTCAGCGGACATCGCCTGTTGCGAGACGACGAGGAGTAACAACGCAAGTTGCAGCAGTAATCGATTCATTAAACTTACAGCCTTATTCAGAATTGACTTCGATTGTCGAAACGGTGGCAGCCTGTTGAAAACGACGTATCACTTACTTTGAGTGTGCCACTGGCTCTGCCAGTGCGGAGTTGTCGGGATCTGCTAATTTCAGAAGCACTGGCAAAGCAAGTGGCACACAGATTCATTCAATGGTGCAAGAAGAAACCGCATCAGCAACTTGCTTTAGTGAGGTGCCGCTCGTGGATCGTTCGACGCTTTGAGTTCGGTCGTAAGCCGGTGTCGCAGTGCCTTCCTATTGGAGACGTAGTCAGGAGTCGTTGCGACATTATGGAGCTGGTCTGGATCGTTGCGTAGATCGTAAAGCTCTTCCTCTGGCCAGCGAGGAAACGACAGTTCGGCGAACGGCTTGATCTCCGAAGCACCCCGGTTCAATCGCAAAAACTGTTTCGATGGTGAAGGGTCGATCGCAAACGAGAACGCTCCCGGCTCGGTCGGCCATGGAGTCTCGGCAAAGTCGTATTCCGGGTTGTGGCCTTTGACTTCGCCCGTCGGCCATTTGTCGGGATCGAAGTTGCGAATGTAGAGGAAGTCTTTGGTACGAAGTGCACGCTTGGGGTATGAGTAAACGTGCCGCTCGACTCCGGTGAGGGCGTAAGTTCGCAACGGCACGACCTGGCCGGATTTATTGGAAGTCAAGATGGGCATCAGGCTTCCGCCGGTCATCTGCTCCGACGGGTTCAGACCGGCGGCTTCCAAGAATGTCGGAGCCAGATCACAAAGACTGACGAAGTCAGCAACGTTGCGATTGCCCTGCACTTTCGATCCCCAGCGAATCGCCAGCGGCACTCGTGTGCCCAGGTCGTAGAGCGTCGCCTTGCAACGAGGAAACGGCATCCCGTTGTCGCCGCTGACGACGATGATCGTGTTGTCCAGTTCGCCCAGCGCTTCGAGCCGTTTGACGATGTCGCCAACCTCGCGATCGAAACGCTGGACTTCCCAGAGATAGTCTGCGACGTCGCTGCGTACGGTGTGTGTATCGGGCAGGCACGCCGGCACTTTGACTTTCGAAAGGTCCATGCCACTTTTGACGCCGACGCCGAGTTCGTACGGTCGATGAGGATCCTGACCACCGTGCCAGTAGCAGAACGGCTCGTTCGGCTTTCGCTCTTCGAGAAATTCGTCAAACGATTTGAAGCGTTCTCCGAAAGAATCGCGTTTTCGAAATGTGTGCTTGCTCGGCCAGACGCCTTTCCCGAAGCGGCCGATTCGGTAGCCGGCCTTCTGCAACAGCTCGGTGTAAACGTCGTACTCTTCCCGCAACGATCCGCCCAGACTGTCGCCTTCGCGAAGCCGCCAGTGATGCTGCCCGGCCAGAATGCTCAGACGGCTGGGAGTGCAGGATGGCGTCGATACAAACGCGTTTTCAAACAGCACTCCTTCGCGCGCGACGCGGTCAAAGTTCGGCGTCTTCACGACCGGGTCACCGAGTATCCCCGCGTGAGGCCATGACCAGTCGTCAGCCATGCAGAAGACAACGTTCGGACGACGGACCTTGTCTGCTGATTTGTGCCCGGTGGTCGGTGCAGCCTTTATGTCGAATGTCTGTCGCTGCTTCTTAATCTCGAACGTCCGGCTAAAACCGTCCGGTCCCTCAGCGCGAAACCGATGCCCACGCTTCGTGTTTTGCGACATCTGCGAAGCGGGCTTGATCGTGCCCTGTTTGCGTTGCTCTCCCCCCGGCGAGATCCAGAACAACGTCAAAGACACATCGCTTTGATTCTTGAAAATGGCCTGAGGTCGTTTCGGTTTTGGCGCGACGTACTTTGGAGGTTCGGGCAGTGTCGCCCACAATTGACGGCGCAATTCAACGAGCAGTTGGCTGTGCTCAGCGGATTCGGCGACGTTCGTGTTTTCCTGCGGGTCAACGCTGTGGTCGTACAGCTCCGTCGTCACGATCTTCCGAGTGCGGCGATCCTGCCACTCGATGTAGCGATAGCGGTCTGTCCGCATCGAGTAACCCATCAGCGGCACTTTTCCGTCTCTCCGCCGAAACTGGCTGAACGCTGCCGACTTCCAGGACTGATCCGGCTTCGACAGCAGCGGCACGATACTTCGGCCTTCAAGATGATCGGCGACGGGTAGTCCTGCCAGTTCGCACAACGTCGGATAAACATCCACCAGCTCGACGAGTGCGTCGCACTTCTGGCCGTTTGCTTGCGCAATGGGATCACGAATGATCAACGGCACGCGAGCGTCGATTTCGTAGTTCGTCTGTTTGCACCAGCTGTTGTGTTCGCCGAGTTTCCAGCCGTGGTCGCCCCACAAAACGACGACGGTGTTGTCGGCGAGGCCGAGCGTTTCCAGTTCGGCCAGCAGCCGACCGACCAGACTGTCGATAAAGCTGACCGAGGCGTAGTAGCCATGTTTCAATCGACGCTGCTGAGCTTCGGTCAGCGATCCCTCAGTCGGCGGCGGTGTCCCGTCGAAGTCAAAGTAATCGCGCAGCTCGTACATCGTGTTCGTGGCAAAGGCCGGAGCGTCCTTCGGTAGAAACGAATTCACCGCCAACGGAATGGCGTCGCGATCGTAGAGTTCCCAATACTTCCGCGGCACGACGAACGGCAGATGCGGACGAACAAAGCCGGCCGCGAGGAAAAACGGCTTCTCCTGCTTTGCCATCCGTTGCATGGCGGACAAAGCCTGTTCCGCGATCGCTCCGTCGATGTGCTCATGATCCGGCGTGTCGAGGATCTCAGTCGCTTCGGCGCGCATCCTTGCAACTTTGGCTTCCGGGCGTCCTTCAGCCCGCATCTTCTGTCGATACTCCGCGTGCCGTTTCTTCGCGGCAGCAGACCAGAGTGAACTCTTCTTTGGCCAACCATGCGGCTCACTCCACGAGTCGCCGTCCGGCCACGGATTGTGAAAGATCTTTCCGTACGAGACCGCATGGTAGCCGTGCTTCATGAACTGTTGAGGCAGCGTGACCGCGTCGGGAACCGTGTGTCGAAAACGCGTCACCAGATCCCAGACCTTTGTCGAGTCCGGCCGCAACCCCGTCATGATGCTGACTCGTGACGGGTTGCAGACAGCCAGCTGACAGTAAGCACGCTCGAAAACAACACCCGACTTCGCCAGGGCATCAATGTTCGGCGAATGGATCGCCGTCTCGCCGTAACAACCCAGTTCCGGACGCAGGTCATCCACCGCGATGAACAGTACGTTCGGCTTCCTGTCCGATGTGTCATCCGCTGCAAGTGACGAGGCACTCTGAAAGGCGAAAGCCGCCGCTACCAGTAACAAAGCCTCGGCCTGTCGAATTCTCATAGCGTGCTCCAGGAATCTTCGACAAGCACAGCGAAGGGCGTCGGAGAAATCACAAACCCAAACGGGTACACACTACTTCTTTGCCTTGCCACGTTTCTTTTTCACCTCGGCCTTCGCGACACCGAGGTACTGCTGCATTCTCGCAACGTAGCCGCCGTGACTGAACTCGCAGGCCTTCATGGCGTCGGCGTAAGGTTCAGTGCCGTCGCCGATCCAATCGACAATGTTGAAGATCTTGAGCGAGGCGTACGAGCTGTTCCTGAGCATGTCGTTCCAGCATTCCTGAGCCTCGGCCTTGTCGCCGTGTCGGTACAGAATCCAGGCGGCCATTGCCCGAACATGGTGCGAGTCATCGCTGAGGCTCTTTCGAATGAAGTTAGAATCCAGGCGAGCGGTTTCCTGAAGGTTGAAACATCCCACGATCGCCCAGTATCGGACTCCGGCATCGGCGTGATGCAGGTCGCGATAAAATTCTGGCAGATTGGCGGCGTCCAGCGACAGAGCCTTTGCCGAAGCTCTTTGATATGCCTTCAGATCGTAGAGCGACGGATCGCGGACAAGGTCGTAGATAGTTTTTCCAGCGTCTTCCGAGCGCTTGACGATTTCGCTTTCCGGCAGCAGCCCGGAATCGAAATTCTTCACCTGCCATGCGTCGAGAGCGTCGTTCAGCCTCGCCACATCCTTGGCGTACTTCGGGTCGTCGACGAGGTTGTTGACGTTGTCCGGATCGACGCTAGTGTCGTACAGCTCGTGCATCGGCTTGGTGCCAAAGAATCGGCCAGTCACTGCGTCCGTCATGCCGGCGCGATGGTGTGCTTCCCAGGCCGTCGTCGCTTTCATCGTCCACAGGTAGTTGAGGTGTTGTCCCCACGGCGCGTACGGCATGTAGTTTCGAACGTAGAGGAATCGTCCATCGCGAATCGCGCGGACATTGTCGCAACGTTCGTCCATGCGGGATCGGAAGCTGACGTGGTAATCGCGAGCTTCTTCATCGGGTCCGAGGAACGTCTTCCCTTGCAGATAGTCCGGCGTTTCGGCTCCGCAGATTCTCAGCCACGTCTTCGTCATATCGATAAAGCTGACGAGGCGATTCACTTTACTGCCGGGTTCGGCGGGCCGCAGGTGCTTGAACTTTTCGGGAATGCGGATGATGAGCGGACAGTGCGTTCCGCTGTTGAACAGAAACCGCTTGCTGCGTGCGATGACTCCGCCGTGGTCTGAGTTGTGAATGACGATCGTGTTTTCGGCCATGCCGCTGCGTTCCAGTTCTTCCAGCGCGAGCCCGATGTCGGCATCCATCTTCTTCATCTGGTCGTGGTAGTGAGCGTAGTTTTTGCGGATGTCTGGAATGTCCGGGTGATACTTCGCCAGCCGCACGTCGTCCGGGCTGTGTGTCGTATTGTTGACGTCGCCAAAGGCCTTCGATTCGTGAGACTTCGTATTGTTAATCACCATAAAAAACGGCTGCTGTTGCTTCAGAACTTTCCAGTCGGCCTTGTTCGTGTCCCAGGCTTCTCCGTCGCTGCGGCCGCCAATGTTGTAGTCCGTCTTTTTCGCATTGCCGACGTAGTACCCGGCCTTCTTCAGCAAGTCCGGGTAGTAGCTGATCCTGTCATGCGGAATCGGATAACGGCTCCGCATCGGATGCGTGCCCATCGACAGAGCATGCACGCCGGTAATCCACGTGCTTCGCGACGGAGCACAGACCGGCGCGTTGGCGTAGCAGTGCATGTACTGAAAACCTTCGGTCGCCAGTGCGTCGATGTTCGGCGTGTCGGCATGAGGGTTCCCGTAACAGCCGACCCAGTTAACGTTGTTGTCCTCGCAGGTCAGCCAGAGGATGTTCGGACGATCTTCCGCCGACACAGAAACAGTCGCCAGCAGCAGGAGCACAGTCAGGATTCTCATAAGTCGATCTCGGCTAGAAGAATTTCGGGGGCGTTCGCGTCGCTTATTCAGAGGAGCCTTCTATTGTAAGCTCAGGCGGCGCAACTTCCGAAGCATCAGGCCGGATCACGAAGAACGGCAAGCCCGTCGCTAAAGATTCAGATCAACCGGGCGGCCTTCGCTGAGTCGTTGCCGAGTCTGCAGGAAGTGGTCTTCGTATTCGAGTGACGGGTCAATCCCCAGGTGCGACAGGACCGTCGCCGAAAGGTCTGCTGGCGAAACCGGTCGGTCGGCGACGTAACCGCCGTTGGCCGTCGTGGAGCCGTAAACCTGACCGCCGCGCACTCCGCCGCCGGCAACGATCGCTGTGAAGGCGTGAGGCCAGTGGTCGCGGCCGGTCTTCTGAGTCATCCCGTTCTGCGTGACGACTCCGATCTTTGGCGTCCGCCCGAATTCGCCCAACGCGACGACCAGCGTGGATTCCAGCAGACCTCGTTCGTCGAGATCCTGCAGCAACGTCGACATCGCCCGATCGAACACGGGACACAACCGGTCTTTCAACTTCGGAAAATTCAGCGCGTGAGTGTCCCAATGCGGCGAGACCTTGTCGTCCTTGTGATCATCGTCCCAGTTGACGGTTACCAGCGGGACTTCCGACTCGACCAGCCGCCGTGCCAGCAACAGGCTTTGACCGAAGCGAGTGTCGCCGTACTTTGCCCGCTCGGTTGTTGATTCCCGACTGAGATCAAAGGCGCCGACCGAGCCAGCGTTCTCGACCAGTGTCGCGGCCGAGTGAAAGTTCGATTCAACCTGCCCCGTCTGAAACGTTCCCTGAGCCGGTTTCAGGCCGAACGGGTCGAGCCGTTCTCGCAGTTCCCGCCTCTGTCGAAACCTCGCGGACGTGACTTCCGATGGCAGCTCCAGCCCTCGCATTTTGAATTCCGCTTCCTTCGGATTCCCTTCCACAAGAAACGGATTGAATTGCTCACTCATCCGCCCACCGGTCTGACCGGCGATGCGGCGATCCTGCCCGACAAACTGCGTGTACCACGGCAGGACGACCGAACTCGGCAGCCCGCCGCGCTGCTTCTCGCCGTCGAATTTTGAACCACTCCCCTGCGCCGAGCCAAAGCGATGGACCATCGCCGCGATCGACGGCCAGTCTTCCGGAGTAGCCTGGTCAGTAATCGGCGGCCCGAAGTACGGCCGACCGGAATAAATCTCGCTGCAGGCCGGGCCGTGAACGGGCATTCGATGCCTCATCGATCGCAGCAGGCAGAACCGGTGCATCTGCTGCCCGAGCAACGGCAGGTGCTCGCACATCTGAATCCCGGGGACGCTCGTCGAAACCGGCTGAAACTCGCCGCGAATCTCGTCCGGAGCCGACGGCTTCATATCCCACAGGTCGATGTGCGATGGTCCTCCGAACAGAAAGACGAACACGCACGACTTCGCCTTGCCATTCGCAGCGACCGACTCCCGCGAACCATCGGCCGCATTGGCTGAGGTTTGTCGCAGAAACGGAACGTGCGATGCCTGCACCGCGCCCAGCGAAAGCGCCACGCTCGATTGAAGCAGCGCACGTCGTGACAAACTCATGACTGACACCTCGCTGTGAATTGCGTCGTCTTTAGCGACCGCGTGGAATCATCGTCGTTGGAATCGTTCTTCCCAACGCCCCGAAAATTCCGGAACGGATTGATCCAACACTCACCCGACATGCCATCCTACGACAACTCCCTCTACAAACTCATGCCCGAAGTCGACATCGTCCCCGAAGATTGAGACCATCCGCTCACGCGGCATGTTCGCATGGTGCATTGGCGTAGGGTATGTCAAGCGCAGCGCCGGCGTACCATTTTCACGATTGTGTAAGCGATGGTACGCCGGCGCTGCGCTTGACATACCCTACATTTCGGACGGTTGATGCTGCCCCGTTTTTTGCGGTCAGAAATCGATTGAGTCAGGAAATTTTGAGATGAAACCTCGATGCTTCACCGGCTGCCTGCTGCTGGCCGTCGGAATTCTGTCAACCGTTTCGCCGGACATCGTGCTGGCTCAGGGCAAAGTCAGTTTTAATCGCGATGTGCTGCCGATTCTGTCAGACCGTTGTTTTCTTTGTCACGGCCCTGACGAAGCGACTCGTGAAGCGGAGCTTCGGTTTGATCTCGAAGAAGCCGTTTCGGAAGACGTCATCGCGCCGGGCCATCCTGAGAAGTCGGAATTGTTCCACCGGATCACGAGCGACGATCCGGATGTCCGCATGCCGCCTGCCGATTCGAAGCTCGCGCTAACGAAGAGTGAGATCGACATCCTCGGCCAGTGGATCAAAGAAGGAGCGAAGTGGCAGCAGCACTGGTCGTTCATCCCGCCGCAGAAGTCCGACCTGCCGAAAGTGAACAACGCCAAATGGTGTCGCAACGAGATTGATCATTTCATTCTTACACGACAGGAAGTAGCCGGGCTCTCGCCGGCCTCCGAGACGTCGAAAGAGCGACTGATCCGACGCCTCAGTTTTGACCTGACCGGCCTGCCACCGTCGCTGGCTGAGATCGATGACTTTCTCAACGACAAACGGATCGACGCTGTCGAACTAGTCGTCGATCGGCTCCTGAAAAGTTCGGCATACGGCGAGCGGATGGCGACCGACTGGCTCGACGCGGCTCGGTACAGCGACACGTATGGTTATCAGGTTGACCGCGATCGTTTCGTCTGGCCGTGGCGCGACTGGGTCGTCCGAGCCTTCAACAGCAACCTGCCCTACGACCAGTTCGTCACTGAGCAACTTGCTGGCGACCTGCTGCCCGACGCGACCGACGACCAGATCCTCGCCACAACTTTCAATCGACTGCATCCTCAGAAGGTCGAAGGTGGCAGCGTGCCGGAGGAGTTCCGCATCGAGTACGTCGCTGACCGAACTCAGACTTTCGCGACAGCCTTCCTGGGCCTGACGATGGAGTGCTGCCGGTGCCACGATCACAAGTACGACCCGCTCGGTCAGAAGGAGTACTACCAGCTGTCGGCCTTCTTCGACAACATCGCCGAAGCGGGTTTGTATTCGTACTTCACGCCAGCGGTGCCAACGCCAACGCTCGTCATGGCCGACGATCCTACAAAGGCAAAGATCGCAGCCGCTGTCCAGGAAGTTGAGCAAGCCGAAGCTGCTCTCAAGGCTCTGGCTGATTCTGAGCAGACTCGCGACAGGTTCAGAAAGTGGCTGGAGTCGAAACCGCAACTCGAGACGTTGATCCCCGGCCTGGTCGCTCACCTGGACTTTGAGGACGCCGCGAAAGGCGGTAACAAGTCCGTCGATGGAAAGAAGGGAAAAGCCATCAAGCTGAGCGGCGACGACGCGGTTGGCCTGAAGGTTGGAAACTTCCGACGGTTCGATTCGTTCTCGGTCAGCCTTTGGATGAACACTCCGGACGTGAAAGATCGCGCCGTTGTGTTTCATCGCTCGCGAGCCTGGACCGACGCCGGCAGCCGCGGCTATCAGTTGTTGATCGAAGACGGACGACTCAGCGCGTCGCTGATCCACTTCTGGCCGGGAAACGCCATTCGAATTCGCACGAAACAGCAACTGACGACCGAGCAGTGGCATCACGTCGTTGTCACCTGGGACGGCTCCAGCCGGGCGGAAGGCTTGAGCATCTACCTCAACGGCGAGCTGGCCGATTGCAACGTCGTCCGCGACAACCTCTACAAAAACATCACCGGAGGCGGCGGAGACAACATCGCCATTGGCGAACGGTTCCGCGATCGAGGCTTCACGAACGGTCTCGTCGACGAGTTCCAGATTTTTGATCGACAGCTCACGCCGCTGGAAGTCGCACACCTGAGTGATGACAAAACTCTGACGGCGGCGTTGGACAGCTCACTTACGAAATCCGATTCGCAGCAGGTCTTCGATTACTACCTTTCGACGGTCGATGCAGACTATCGGGCTCAGTTGAAAGTGATCCGGGAGAAACGCGAGGCTCATAGCAATGTTGTCGACCCGTTGCCTGAAATCATGGTGATGCGTGAAGAGCCGGCTCGGCGAGAAACGTTTCTGCTGAAACGCGGAGCTTACGACGCTCGCGACGTACCGGTCATTCCGGAAACGCCCGCCGTGCTGTCGACACTGCCCGAGGGGTTGACTCGTAACCGACTGGCCCTGGCCACGTGGCTGACTCAGTCGCAGAATCCGCTGACGGCCCGCGTCGTCGTGAACCGGCTTTGGCAGATGATCTTTGGTCAGGGTTTGGTGCGAACTCCCGAGGACTTTGGTCGGCAAGGGCAGCCACCAACTCATCCCGAGTTGCTCGACTGGCTCGCCGTTGATTTCGTCGAGCATGGCTGGGATGTCAAACGTTTGCTAAAACAAATTGTGCTTTCGGCAACGTACCGACAGTCGTCTGAGCCGTCGACCGATTCGTTCAAACGCGATCCTCAAAACCTGCTGCTGTCATGGTCACCGACTTTCCGGTTGCCGGCTGAGATGCTGCGGGACAACGCTCTGGCGGCCAGCGGGCTGCTGGTTCGCAAGCTGGGCGGTGCTCCGGCGAAGCCTTACGAAGTTGAGGTCTCGTTCAAACCGGTGAAGCCTGACACGGGCGAAGGACTTTATCGCCGCAGTCTTTACACCTATTGGAAACGGACCGGGCCAGCTCCAGTCATGATGACACTCGACGCGTCCAAGCGGGACGTCTGCCGTGTTCGTCGCGAGCGAACGTCGACGCCGCTCGAAACTTTCGTGCTGATGAACGGGCCGCAATTTGTTGAGGCGGCACGAGTCCTGAGCGAAACAATCCTGAAGCAACACGCCGATGGTGGACGCGCAGCGGTGATTGAGTTGTTTCGAACATTGACTGGTCGTCATCCGGCTGAGACTGAACTGGCGATCCTGACCAAACTGCACTCCCAACAGCTTGACTACTTTGTCGCCAACTCGGGAAAGGCGGCGGAGTATCTCAAGACGGGACAACGAACGGCTGATGAGAAACTTGATGCAAACCGTCTGGCAGCTTTGTCGACGGTGGCCAACGCTCTGTTTAGTTTTGATGAAGTTGTAAATCGTCGGTAATCGTTCATCAGTAGGGTGTGCCACTGGCTTTGCCAGTGCTGACGTAAGGCTGAATACAACTTTGCACTGGCAGAGCCAGTGGCACACGATGAAACCGGTATCTCGTGCTTGTGTGCTGGCTGTTTGAATTCTGGAAACAAGACAATGAACGATAAATGCACCGGCTTTGAATCAGCGGCAACGATGCCTCGGCGGCAGTTGTTGCAGCGATTCGGAATGGGGCTTGGCGGTTTGGCTCTGGCTGATTTGTTTGGGAGTGAGAAGCCGGCAGACGCAGCCGGTGGAGTGCTGTCCAAACTGCATCACGCGCCGAAGGCCAAACGGATTATCTGCCTCTTCCAATCCGGAGCGCCGTCGCAAATTGACCTGTTCGATCACAAGCCGTTGCTCAACGAAAAACACGGCGAGCAGCTTCCGGACGAGGTTCGCAATGGGCAGCGGCTGACCGGCATGAGCGGGAATCAGTCGAGCATTCCACTTGCTGGATCGCCGTTCAAGTTCACTCAGCACGGCGAAAGCGGGCTGTCGTTCAGCGAAGTGTTACCGCATACGGCGGCGATGGCCGACGACCTCTGCGTCGTTCGGTCGATGTTTACTGAGGCGATTAATCACGGACCCGGAACAACGTTCATGCAGACGGGTTCGCAGTTTCCGGGACGACCCAGCATGGGCGCGTGGCTCGACTATGGACTCGGCAGTGAGAACAGCGACCTTCCGGCGTTCGTCGTGATGAATACCAAAGGAAAAGGTGGTCAGCCGTTGGTCTCTCGTTTCTGGGGGAGTGGTTTTCTGCCGTCACGGCATCAAGGTGTGAGGTTTCGTGCGGGGGACGATCCGGTTTTGTATCTGAAGAACCCCTCAGGTCTCGACGCGTCGAGCAAGCGAAATATGCTCGACGCCTTGAAGAAGCTGCACGAGTTACAGATCGAAAAACATTCCAGTCCCGAGATCGAAACGCGAATCGCTCATCATGAGTTGTCATTCCGGATGCAGGCGTCGATTCCCGAAGCGACCGACCTGTCGAAAGAACCGAACCACATCTTCGAGCAGTACGGGAAGGATTCAAAAACACCGGGCACGTACGCGGCAAACTGCATCCTGGCTCGGCGGCTTGCTGAACGAGGCGTGCGGTTCATCCAGCTCTACCATCAGGGGTGGGATCAGCACGGCAACCTGGCAGGCGGAATTCGAAATCAATGCGGGCAGACCGATCAGCCATCGGCGGCGCTGATTCAGGACTTGAAACAGCGGGGCCTGCTGAAAGACACACTGGTGATCTGGGGCGGCGAATTTGGACGTACCAACTACTGCCAGGGGAAGCTCACGGCGAAGAGCTTCGGTCGCGATCATCATCCTCGTTGCTTTTCAATCTGGATGGCCGGTGGCGGAATCAAGGGCGGAACGACTTACGGAGAAACCGACCCTTA
The DNA here is from genome assembly GCA_047611045.1 of Planctomycetaceae bacterium. Lineage (GTDB taxonomy): Bacteria > Planctomycetota > Planctomycetia > Planctomycetales > Planctomycetaceae > JABMPE01. Next base: position 18,107 of record JBLFXD010000004.1, read on the forward strand.
TGGATACAACGTCGCCGAGAATCCCGTCCACATCCACGACCTGCATGCCACCATTATGCACCTGATGGGTATCGACCACGAACGGCTGACGTTCAGATACCAGGGCCGCCGCTTCCGGCTGACCGACGTGCACGGCGAAATCGTCTCGGACGTACTTTCGTAGACGAAAAACGAGGGGTGTTACCAGATTGCCGAGTCAATAAGAAAGGCCGCTGACCAGGAATTGGTCAGCGGCCATGTAAGTGACAAGCCGAATCGAAACAGGGGCTACACCGACTTCAGGTATTCGACGAGTGCCCAGCGTTCTTCGTCGGTGATCTTAGTTCCGTAGTTATGGCCGACGTTTGAAAGACCTTTGACTGAGGTGTCGAACGTGTAGCCGCCGCCTTTTGCCTGGTAGCCAACCTTCTTTGCATCGTATTCACGATTGCCAAGGGTGAACGTCTTCGACCGTTGATCTTCCGGCAGCAGCAGGTCGTAGAGCGTTGGCACCGAGGCGTTGTGCAGGTATGGAGCACTTGCCCAAACACCGGGCAGTGGAGCGGCTTTGTAGACCAGCAGACTTTGGACGAGAGCGTTGAGTCCGCTTCCGTTTTTGGCAGTGTCGGCATGTCGCGATAGCCACGCCCGTAGGGAATCTCGTCATCGGCAACGCCCATTGCCTTGATCTCGGACATGGTGATTCCGGCCAGCGTTCCGAGGAAGAGAACGGCGCCCGGCATGTTTTCCGCTTTTTCGAAAGGAGTTCCTTTGAAGGCTGCCAGCATGATTCCCGGTTTGGCGGTTCGTTGAACGAAATACAGCGCGTAATTCGGGTCGGTGCCGACTTGACCAATCGGTATCGGATAAACCTTGACGAACTCTTTGCCGAACTTATTTCGCTTCGTCATCGAATACGGAGGCTTGTTGGCACGACACGCCGCACAGCCTTCACGGGCGTAGACTTTTTGCTCCGAGTTCCAGCTTTGCCGAATCGAGCTTGCCCATAATGTCTTCGGGCCAGCGAGGTGGTTCGAGAGTGCCGATCGTGTCGTAAATTGATTGCAGACCGGGCAGGTCGACTTCACGCTCAGGCCTTTGTCAGTCACCGTGACCTTTGCTCGTCCGAAGACGATGATGACCTCGCCAATCTGCCGCAGCGTCAGGTTATGAACCGACGCATTCCACAGCAGCTTGTCCATCTCGTCGGAATTCCAGATCGATGGATAACTGACTGGTACGTGAGGCACGCGATTGTTGGATGGTTCGTCTAGAGCCTTGGCGTTGACCTGATTCATCAGAACGTTGACCGCGTCCCGGGTGCCGAAGCCAGTGGCGTTGGCTGGTCGGCTGTGAGCGGCCCAATCGGCAAGTTCTGCGAGGGCGTCTAATTCTGCACGTAATTCTTCGAACTGTTCTGCCGTGGCGTGAGGACCGAGGACTCGCCAGCCGAAACGACAGAACTTGTCGTCCTGCTTAACGGTCGCTCGGACAGCGTCCACCAAAGCCTGCTGAAAGACAATCATGTCGGTCAGTGTCGTGCCGCCGTCGACTCGCACGGACTTTCCGCGATAGTCGAACTGAGTTGTATGGCACGCGGCACACGTCAGACCCATCCAACGTTCTTTGGCTTTGCTATCCTCACCGACGAAACCCACGGGAAGACCATCCGGGTTGTGTTCATTGGGAGCGTTCGGCAGGAATTTGAAACTGGCGAGGTAGTCATCGTCTCGGAACATGCAGGCTCAGTCCGACTGCTCCAACGCCATGAACCAGCTGTACCGAATCAATTCGGAACCTTGCGGCGTGTAATAAAACTCCTGCCGGGTATCGTCGTCCCACCCCTGATCGAGGTAGGTGACGTGCTGGGCCTGACAGGCCGACAGCGATGCACCAAGAAGAAGAGTCAGGATTACCAGCAGACGGATAGTGACAGTTGGCAATTGCAGGTTCGTCATTGATGGCTCCGCTAAGAGCGTAACAAACTTTGGACGTTACTCTTCGGGCTAAACTTCGATTTGGATTTGAACAGTTCGAGATGAGATTCTCTGCAAAGTCGTGAGTGAAATTCCTCCGTCGGCACGAACAACTTCGCTGGTCTGTTTGACATGCAGAAACCGAATAGCCCAGGCAATCGCGGCTGCCATGCAGCACCCATGGTGCAATCCCAACAGACTGTTTGTTGGTCGATCAGAAAGGTGCGTGACTTCTTTGAACGAAACCGTATCGATATCTGGCAAAACACGAATCAGGACGAGAGAGTTCGCAATAGCGATTTAGCTTCAACGAGGTCAGGCGTATCAAACCCTTCTGAGAACTTATCGAAAGCCGTCTTCAATACATCGTGCGCCTGTGACTGCTGACTGTCAGACTGCCATTGATGTGCAAGACTGATGGCGGCACGCAGTTCCCACGACTTTGCCTTCTGATTTCGAGCAATTTCCACCGCCCGTTCGAATTCGGCCATCGCCTCGGTTCGTTTTTCGGGTGAGTCGGCGAGAATCAGTTCTCCTTTGAGGCGATGCAGATTTGATTCATGGAATCGCTCGCTGCATCGCTCGACAAATTCGAGACCGTCATCAACCGTTTGCCTTGCGTCTTCCAGTCGATCGCTTGCGATGTAGGCTTCGGCGAGCACGGTGTGGTAATGCGTGAGCGAAAGCTCGGCGCCGGTTCCTCGGAAAATATCGAAGCCCTGTTTGACGAGTTCCACGCCTCGCGAAATTCGTTCGCCTTCGAGCACGAGTCCCGATCCGCGGCACAGCAATCCCAACGCCAACCAGATACCGAAGCCCTGCTCCTGGCCGATGGCGATTGACGCTTCACCGCATTCGCGAGCTTCTTTGCCCATCAGGCAATGTTGATAGACGCAGCCCAGGTGATAGACGGCAAACGCTTCGCTGAACGGGTCCTTCAGTTCTTTACCCAGTTCGACGCCACGACGGCCTGTCGCGATTGCCTGCTCGGGATAGCCGGCAATCCACAATGCCCACGCCCAGTGAGCAAGAATCGTGCAGCCAGAATTCTGCCCGGTAAGCCCGGCGTGAAACTGGCAACGTTCTTTGTCGTAAAGATCGAATCCTCGCTTGAAGTAGTCGAGGCTTTTGTCGAATTCGCCTCGAAATAATCCTATGCAGCCTTGAGAAAAGCAGGACTCCATGAGATAGCCATCGTCGCGGCCCTCGCTGAGAGCGAGGACGTCGTTCGCGAGTGCGTCGGCGATTTCGAGTTCACAACGCAGTAGTCTCCAGGCCCACATTCCCCAGGTGACGTGGTAAATCGGAGAACCTTCACCAAGCCGTTCGCACAATTCGCGTGCTCGCAAGTGGACTTTCTCGACCGCCGGATTCGCCCAGCCACCGGCCATTGTCATGACTGTGCCGAGTGGGATTTGAAACGCCAGTTCCTGCTGATCGCGTTCGGGAGAGTCGTCGAGCGTTGCGACCAGTTTGAGTCCGTTATCAAACTGAACCTGCGCTTCGATGTTCGCGAAGCTGGCCTGCGATCGCTTGCCCGCCGTCTCCCAATACTTGATCGCTTTATCGGTGATCCCACCTGCGGTGAAGTGGTGAGCGAGCAACGCGGGTTGCGACTCGACGATTTGCGGAAACTGTTTCTCGAAACACTCGCCGATGGTGCGGTGATTTCCCAGGAGCTTCTTTCGCAGGATCGATGAATAAGCCGCGTCCTGAATAAGTGCGTGCTTGAACGTGTAGATCGCTTGCGGAGGCACGCCCTGCTGAAAGATGACTTCCGCCTGAGCGAGTCGTTCGAGTTCTTCCTGCAAAGTATTTGCGTCGAGGTCGAGCACTGCCAGAATCAGTTCATAGCTGAATTCGCGGCCGATCGTTGAGGCCATCTGTACGACTTCGGTGCGACTGCCGAGTCGATCAAGTCTCGAAACCAGCAGATCCTGCAGCGTGGCCGGGATGTCGTCGATGTCGAACTCGGCGGTAATTTTTGTGACTCCGTCGACAGTTTCGACGGCGTTAGACTCGGTGATCATTGTCGAGAACTCTTCGATAAAGAGCGGAACGCCTTCGGTTCGCTCGGAGATTCGCGTCGCCACTTCCTCGGGAACAACGTCGACTTTCAACCGCGACTTGACCATCTGCGCGATCTGCTGCCGAGTCAGCCGGTTCAGCGCCAACTGAGTCTGGTTGCTGCGGCTGCCCCACGGTGTTTCGAATTCCGGGCGAAACGTCAGCAGCGAAAGCAGCCGCTCGTTCAGACCCTGATCGAGCAGAAGCCCGACCAGTTCCAGAGACGTCGCGTCAATCCAGTGCAGGTCTTCCACGATGAAGAGCACGGAATGTTGTTCCGCGTTGGCGTGGACCCACTGCAGCAGCACTTCGAGTGTCCGCTCTTTCTGACGCATGGGGGTTAGAGCGAGCTCTGGAATGTGACCGGCGGTTGGGACACCCAGCAGCGTCGCGACCAGCCAGACTGATTCGTCGTCGCCCATGCCCAGATCGGTGAGGTGCGAGTTGAGGATCTCGAATCGGCGAGCCGGCGATGCTTCACGACTGAAGCCGAGCAGTCGCCCGAAACATTCGATCGCCGGGTTCAGTCCCGTGTTTTGAAAGAACGGCGAGCAGCGCCACTCGATCACCGGTGCTGAACCAGCGTCTGCATCGACGTCCGATTCTTCGAGGACGTACTCGCTGAGTTCGCGTACGAGTCGGGATTTTCCAAGGCCCGCTTCGCCGAGGACGCACACAACCTGGCCGAGTCCTTCGTCCGCCTGTTCCCACAGGTCTTTGAGAATTTCGAGTTCTGTTTCGCGACCGATCAGCGGAGTCAGCGTCGCGGGCTCGGCAATGTCGAGTCTTGTGCGGGCTTGGCTTTCGCCTTCAACCAGAAAGACCTCGACCTTGTCAGAGGCACCTTTGATCTTCGCTCTACCCTGGCTTTCGCAGACAAAGTAACCCTGTACCAGCCGATTGGTTGCGTCGGTGATGATGACCGCATCGTCTTCCGAGACGCGGTCCAGGTGCGACGCGATCGTCCTTGCAGCACCCGTCAGCGACAGATCACCCTTGTCATCTTCCTGAAGCACGGCCGGCCCCGTGTGGACTCCCGCCCATGCCGTGAAGCTGATGTCGTGCTCTTTCTCAAGCCGTGTCTGCAGCTCCTTGATTTTCGAAATCAGCTCCAGCCCGGCGCGAACGGCTCGTTGCGCTGCGTCTTCGTACGCAGTCGGATAGCCGAAGCAGACCATCAACTCGGAACCAGAGGCGTGGATGATCGAGCCATCGTATCTCTCGACGGCAGCTCGGCAGAGATCCTGATAATCCTGCTGTAAGTCGTGCTGTTCTTCCGGGTCGAGATCTTCGATAAATTCCGACGATTCAAACAGTTCGCATTCACAATTCAGAACGGTAACCTGTCGTTTGACCGGGGCTCGGCGCTGTCGTTTTGTTTTGTCCTCTGTGTTTTTTTGCTGCTGCTCGCTCTGAACGATTTGGCGGAGTTCGGCTGCCAGGTCGGCTGCGGTTGTGTATCGATCGGCGATGTCCCGGGCCATTGCCTTCAGAAAAATTCGTTCCAGGTCGCGCGGCAAAGATCGGTTGAGTTGTCGCGGGGGCCGCGGGTCTTCTTCGATGATTTGTGTGAGCAGAACCGAAAGATTCGATCCGGTAAACGGAAGCTCGCCAGATACCAGCCGGTAAAGGATCACGCCCAGAGCGTAGATGTCCGTTCGTCCGTCGATGCGGTGTCCTTCGCCGCGAGCCTGTTCGGGCGACATGTAGTTCGGCGTGCCGGCGATGATTCCCAACTGAGCACCAGCGACCTGGCCGTCTGTGAGCGCCAGGCCGAAGTCGACGAGCACCGGTCGAACGGCTCCCGCCTGCTGCGTCAGGATGATGTTTCCCGGTTTGAGATCTCGATGCACGGTGCTTTGCGAATGCGCATAGGCCAGTGCGTCTGCAACCTGAGCAGTCAGTGTCGCCGCGTCCTGCCATGAATGAGCGTTCGTCTGAAG
>JBLFXD010000005.1:0-23691 GCA_047611045.1 Planctomycetaceae bacterium
CTTTGACGGTAGAAGGAAATTCTCAAACGCAACACGGCACGCGTGTGCGATAGGAAATGCGATGCATCAGTGACGTGCGGAGTTGCAGATATCACTCGCGATGTGTACGGTTGTCGGTCTCCAGTTCCCAGGGAAGGGCAAGGATGGACGCGGGCCACTGATCTGGAGAGATGCCTGTTCATGCGGTTCGCACATGCGGGAGCGGTTGGCTGTTGGGGCTGGCCGCTCCCGTTTTAATTTTCGCCGACATCGCGGCACGCGATTCTAACCGCTCTTCTGGCCGAACAGTCTCACGGCACCACACTCCTGACACAGGTACGTGCTGAGTTTCCCTGCCTTTGGATAAGCCCCTGACCAGAAGCCACGCTCGGCGTCGGTCGCGGCGTACTCCAGACCGGCCGCTTCAGGCGTTGTCCCCTGCTTATCGATGATCCGAATTTCGGACATTCGACCATCGCAGTCGAGGCACTTTTTCGAAGCTTCGCTCATCAGTGTCACCTTCCGATCTTGAATCGTGGATTGCCGAAAGCTGAACGTCGCGAAAGAAATTCAGATCCTAATCTGGCAGACGGTACCGATCACCCAGTCAGGAAAGCAGCCAGCCGCCGTCGACATCGATGGTCGTGCCCGTCACGAAATCGTTCTGGATGAGGAACAGGATTGCTTGAGCGACCTCGTCGGCCGTGCCAGCTCGAGGGATCAAATTGTTTGCAGTCGCTTTCGCATAAAGGGTTTCGCGGTCTGCTCCCTGCAACGAGACCATTGGCGTGTCGATCGAACCGGGCGAAACGACGTTCAATCTTTTTGGGGAGATTTCGGGAGCGACGGCACGAACCATCGCCTCGACCGCTGCGCCGACGGACGAAAGCGACACCTGCCCCGGTTTGGCTTTTCGTGCCGGAGCGCCGCTGACCAGAACGATGGAACTGTCTTCGCTCATGTGCTCTGCGCCGAACCTGACGACATTGGCATAGCCCCACAACTTGTCGAACGAGGCCTGGTAGCCGTCCATGTCCATTTCGAGAAACGGACCAAACGAACGTTCTCCGCCGGTGGCTGCACTGACGAGAATGTCGAACGGCGCACATTTCTCAAACAGCTGCGAAAGCGCATCGCGGTCGCGCACGTCGCATTTCCGCAGGCTAATGCTGGCTGGCAAGTCGTCGCCCGCCTTTTCCGGGTTTCGACTGACGGCGACAACGGTGGCTCCGAACGCTGCGAGTTGATTTGCAGCGGCGAGGCCGATTCCGGAAGTTCCACCAAAGACAATTGCTTTCTTTCCTGCGACGTCCATCTTTTCCTCCGAAGCGATCACCAGGTTAACCGGGCCACGTCGTACCATCGAACAATTCAATCGCGACGTGGTCTTCGCGGGCATTCTTGCTCTGTCGCGAGACTCAGACAATGCTCAAGAACTGCGCACGAAGATCGCTGCAAGTTCCGTAATCCTGAAACGACATTCTTCGCTGCGGCCGCTACCATTTCCAGGTGACGTCGCGGACGTGCTTCGGGACGAAGTTATCTTTGAACGACGTCCGCCAGAAGATCTCGCGGGTGTACGAGATGATTCGGTTGGCGATGAGGAAGAGCTGATAGAACGGCGACAACGGGAGCACTAGACAGGTCGTCAGATGGGCGAGTCTTGTGCGGCTGTAATAGGTCAGCGTGAGCACGTTGATGAATTCGAGCAGTAACGTGTAGACGTAAAATGTGAACGCGACGAACAAAGCATGGTGCGGCTTATTCACGCACAGCCATGCCGAATAGATCAGGATCACGTAACCGAATACCAGGTTGACTGTGATCAGCTCGAACGAGACGAAAAAGTTCGACCAGCGGAACGATGCCTTTGTCGGGTTCGCCATGTCGATGTGTTTTCGGCAATGCGTGCGGACGACCGAAGCCTCTTCCCAACGCAGTCGCTGTCGCCAGAGCTGCTTCCATTTCGTTGGCACATCGGTCAGGCAGTCGGCGTACGGGGCACACTTAATCTTGTAACCGAGATGCCGAATGCGCATTGTCAGGTCGAGGTCTTCACCGGGGCCGACGTCCCAGCCGAGCGTCCGTTCGACGGCTTCTCGACGCAGACACGCGAACGCGCCGGAGGTGATACCGAGAATCCCGAACCGCTCGGCCACCATGCGTCCTGTAAAGATCGCATGGAGGTACTCGTAAGCCTGCATCCACGTGCAGAGATTCACGTACGGATTTCGCGAGAACACAGTCGCCGAAACGGCTCCGACTTCCGGGTCCTTGAAATACTGGACGCACTCCCAAAGCGCTGCGTCGTCGAGACTGGAATCGCAGTCGACAGTAATGACGATTTCCGCCCTCGTGTAGGGCAGGGCGAAATTCATCGCCGACGATTTGCCGCCTCGTTCAGACCGTGCCAGCACCAGGATGTTGTCGTATTTCTTACCGTACGGCCGAGCGTATTCGACCATGCTGTGTTCTTCAGCCGAGCCGTCGTCGATCACGATGATTTCGAGCCGGGGGTACGCACCGATCAACGACTCGATCGCGCGAGCCACAGAGTCGCCCTCGTTATATCCCGCCAGGATCACGCAGATCGACGGGCAATAGTCGAACTGGTCCTTGTCGCCCTGGCCGCAAAGCCAGCGACAGAGGTCCTTCGCAAAGTCGATCGTCACCATCGCGACGCGCGCAAGGGCGTACCGCGGGCAGTCGACCAGCATTGTCCCCATCAGGAGCAACGCGATCTCAAGCCAGCTCAGATGTGACAGCCAGTGGATCCAGTCGACTAACATCGTAGCGGTACAATTCCTGTTCGCGGGCCTGTGCCATTTCGAATCGGTTGCTGCATCTCAGGCAGTGACCAACCAGTTCGACTTCGCTGTCTCGCCAGCCGCAACTGCGGCATCGGTTCTGTCCGGTGAGGTACTCAAAGTCGGCACCGATCGACAGCTTTCGCAATTGGCACTTCGGGCAAACGAGTTCGTTGGTGCCAGTCTCGAACTCCGCCTGAAATCCCACGTAGGCACAGGCGAAGTGATGAATGAGCCGATCGTTGGCGACTCGTCCGGAACCGCATTTTCGACAGGCATTGCGGACCGTTGGAATGGCGGCGCACTTCGGGCAGACCATCACATGATCGAGCAGCGTTTTCTGAAGGACTCCGGAGTCAGCCCAGTTGTCGTAGACCTGCGGAGCTTGCGGCAGCAGGAAGGCCATCTGGTCGGCGTGAAACTTCGGCAACAGATGACCCGTTGAAAGCACATCCGCAGCCGGGCCACCAAAGTCAGATCCCAACCGCACCGTGCCGTCTTCCAGTTTTTCCACTCGGCGAACGATTAAGCCTGCGTACTGAATCCCTCGTTGCTCGAAATGCATTCCCAGCAAGAGAGGCTGCGATGCATGGAACGCTCCGTGAGTCACGTCGACGGAAATTCCGCGGACGCTGACTTCTCGCGACGTCCCGTTGCACCGTTGCGAAACGTCGAGCATTCCGTCGAGGCCAACGGCTGTTAACTGAACCGGTCGTTCAATTGAAAACCGTTCGTTGCGACGACCGATCTGCGTTTCACACAGCGCAGCGAGTTCATTCGGATCGAGTGAAACTCGGCCCGCAGTGGCGTCGCTGCTCAACGCAGCGTTGTCGAGATGTTCGACGGAGTGTGTCACAAACGGTTTTCCCGAAGATTATTTGTCGCAGGGTGCGTCTTGACGCACCGCCGATTCACGCAACGTTGTGGTGCGTCGAGGCGCACCCTACAGAACCAGTCCTCGAAACTTCAAAACTTGATCGAGTAATAAGCCCGCCGCGGGACGCGTTTAGTACTACTGAAAACTGTCGAGGACGCGTGCGAAGTCGTGTGGCACCTTGACCATTGCTCCGAGGCGAAGGGGGATGCCATCAGCTGGCTCCAGGATGACCGGCAGCAACGGTTCGCCGCTGTCGTAATATCTAACGAGTTGTTCAGGCGGCACGCGAAATTCGTTCGCAATTCGTCGAACGAGGCAGTTGACGGGTTCGCCCAATGGAGCAATGTGGACAACGATTTCCGTTCCGGGCTCGACGTTTCGGGTGTCACCCTGTGAGAGGTAGAGCACGGGTTCGACAGTTCCCTCTTCCACGATTTCGAGCAGCTCTTCAGATGTCTCGACCCACTTTCCGGCCACGCAACGATGTTTGACAACGATGCCCGTCATTGGTGCCACGATGTTGGACGCTTTGAACTGCTCGTAGAGCCGGTGAGTTTCGTTCTGCAGATTTTCGATATGGACCATCGTTGGTTTAAGTTCCGCCAGATCGAGTTCCGCCTCGTCCGACGTTAAGTCGTTGCGAGTTTGGAGTGCGGCGACGGCCTCGACAAGTTCTTTGAGCAGGCCCTGCTCACCGTTGAGTGCAAACTGAATGTCGTCGAGATCTGAGACGGACACCCCGTCGAACTCCTGAGCTTTCTGAGTACGGGCGAGACCTCGTTCCAGACGCTCGACTTCAGATCGACGTTTTGGCAATTCACTGGCCAGTTCGAAAAACTCGGCAGCATTGTCGAGCACATCCCATTCGCGCTGTCGGGCGATGCGGCGGAGCTTTGCGATGTGAGCATCCAGTTGCGCTTCGGCCAGTCGAATGCTGTCGCGAGTTCGTTCGAGGCGATGTTCGAGCTCGACGTTTTCGATCGTCAGCAACAGGTCGCCAGTTCGAACGAGGTCGCCTTCAGCCACGAAGACTTTCTGAACGAATCCCGCCGACGATGTTCGAACAGCGACGCGGTTGCCTTCGACGAGACCGTACGCCTGATAACGGAACACGCCGTCCCAGACGATGAAGAACGCTGCGGCGAAAAGAATCATCAGCAACGAACCGATCAGCAACCGGCCTTTTGGTCGCTTCGGTGGTGGAGTCGGTGTGGGAGATGCCAGTTGAGCCGCACCACTTGCGTTGTCGATTTGCGCAGCGTCCTGAGGTAGCTCGGTCTGAAAACCGGCAAACACCGGTTCGACAGACTCGCTCTGCGTCAGATCTTCAATCACCGACTCGACGTCGCTGAGCGCGTCGTCAATTGTCGGCTGAGATGAACGCTGATCGGGATTCACGGATTCGCTCGTAGCGATGAGAGGATGATGGCTGCCCAAACTTCGATGCTGAGGAACTGTGGTCTTTAAGGGACAGTTTCCAGCATGCAGCAACCGTAGGTCGGCACACGGGGCTGTGCAGAAAATCCCTCCCGACATGAAGTGAAGAATCGACGCGTGAGTTGGCGAGTATCGATTGCGCCGGCTGAGTCAGAATTAACCTACAGGCTGTATCGATCGCACAGCGTTCACAACGGCGACGTCGAGCCAAAACGCTTTCACAAGCGACCAGGACTGACAAACGCGTAATCGCTACATCCCAGACGTACCGAATTGTCGCGTGTGTCATCTGCTAAGAGTTTCTCATTTGGAAAGAGTTTCCCCGTTACGTCACGCTTCCTGACCTAGTCTCGAAAATGAAACAGAGAAGTGGACTCCGTGTGTGAGCAACATCACTCGGTCTCCGAGCCTCCGGAAACGTGGATGCGTTCGCCCTTCTGGAGTTTTCTCTGACTGGCATTGGAATTGGCTATGTCCTCACAAACTCAATCCATGAGTGATTTTCTGGACGACCTTTGGTCGAACCTGGACAACACGCCTGCACGTCAGCAACCGCCTGTTGCCCAACCATCGCCGGCGCAACCGCAACGTCCCGTCGCTCCGGCTCCGATTCATCCTTCACAAGTTCAACAACAAGCTGGCCATCCCGTTCAGCAGCCGATGCCACCTCAACCTGTTCAAACTCACCGACAACCAGCTTCTGACCCACGTCTCGTCGAACCGATCCCGCAGCCAGCGCAGGCACACCCAGCGCCCGCTCAACCGGTACAGCAGGCTCCAGTTCGTCAAGTGGCACCAGTTCGTCAAGCAGCATCGGCGAGTCGCCAGCATCGCCAGCTACTGTTCTACCCAAAGACGCCACGATCGCTGAAAGACGCCGGCATCTCAGTCGACATGACCAGTCGATTGATGTTGAAACTGCTCGCAGCTCGCGGCGCGGTGACTGGCCGAAACATTTCGGCGCATATTCGTCTCGGTTTTCCGATGGTTGAGGCCGTGCTGAACAGTCTTCGAAAGGAACAACTGGTCGCGTTGAAGGGTGACGCCATGGCTGGCGACTACACCTACATCATCACGCAGAAAGGCATGGCTCTGGCGAAGGACCTCGCCCGCGAGTGTACCTATTTTGGATCAGCACCGGTCACGCTTCCTGATTACCTGGCAGCGATGGAATCGCAAAGCGTCGCCGATCAGACAATCCGAGCGGCGGATTTGAAGCACGCCTTTTCCGATCTGCTCCTCGAAGAAGACCTGTTGAAAGTGCTGGGGCCGGCGATCAATTCTGGACGCGGCATGTTCCTGTTCGGTGAGCCCGGCAACGGCAAGACGAGCATCGCCGAACGTATCTCACGTTCGTTTGGAACGACGATGTGGATTCCTCGCGCTCTGGGAATCGACGGGCAGATCATCCGACTCTTTGACCCGGCCATCCACGAAATTGCTCCACCGAGTGCGACGGTCGGCGAACCGGCAGACTCAACGGAAATCGATCAACGCTGGGTGAAAATTCAACGACCGACAGTCATCGCCGGCGGTGAGCTGACGATGTCAGAGCTGGAAGTCTGCGAAGACGAGAACACGCACATTTGCGAAGCGCCGCTTCAGCTGAAAAGCAACGGCGGCGTGCTACTGATCGACGACTTTGGCCGGCAACGAATGCCGGTTGACGAGTTGCTCAACCGCTGGATCGTGCCGCTGGAAAAACGCTACGACCTGCTGAACTTGCCGAGCGGTAAGAAAGTTCGAGTTCCGTTTGACCAACTCGTGATCTTCTCAACGAACCTCGAACCGAAGGACCTCGTCGACGACGCGTTCCTTCGCCGAATTCCGTACAAGGTTCAGGTTCCAAACCCGACTCCGTCGCAGTTTCACGAACTGTTTCGGATCATGTGCCAGAAGATTGGCATTGCGTACGACCAGACGGCTGTCGATCACTTGATCAAGAATCACTACACAAAAGCCGGTCGCGAATTGCGAGCGTGCCACCCACGAGACCTGTTGCTGCAGGTTCGTAATTACTGCCTGTATGAAGACATCGAGCTGACGCTGACATCCGAGTCAATGGACTTCGCCGTCGCGTGCTACTTCTCGGTTCTGTCGTAGGCTGGATTCTCAGTAGCCGCTGCTCGGTGCCGTGTCGGACACTTCGATCGGTGGCAGACCCAGCTGCTTGCGGCATCCGTCGAGCATGGCTTTCGTGGCGCTCGCTCCGCAGCGAGTTACGCCCAGAGCACGGACCTCTTTGAGCTTCTCGAAGTCGCGCACTCCGCCTGCCGCTTTGACCTGCACGTGGTCCGGCGTGTTTTCGACCATCAGTTTCAGGTCTTCCATGGTCGCTCCGCCGGTGCCGAATCCGGTCGATGTTTTGACCCAGTCGGCACCAACGTCTGTGCAGATTCTGCAGAGCTGAATTTTCTCGTCGTCGGCCAGGTAGCAGTTTTCGAAGATCACTTTGACCTTCTGGCCGGCCGCGTGAGCGACGTCGACGACTGCCTTAATGTCGTCAGAGACGTAGCTCCAGTTGCCGGTTTTTACCTGGCTGATGTTGACGACCATGTCGAGTTCTTCGCAGCCGTCGGCGATCGCTCGTTTGGACTCGGCGACCTTGAATTCCGTGGGGATCACCCCGTGAGGAAAGCCGATCGTCGTGCTGGGTTTAACGGTGCTGCTGCTGAGTAGTTCGGTGCAGCGTTTCATGAAGTACGGAAGAATGCACACGCTGGCGACGTCGTACGCAACGGCGAGCTGGCAGCCGGCTTCCAGTTCCGCTTCCGTCAGCATCGGCGGAAGCAGCGAGTGGTCGATCATCTTCGAGTAGTCAGTGTAGGACACGCTCATGTTGTCTCTTTCAGAATACTGGCAACGGAGTTTGAAGTTGCGCACTTCAGCCGCGTAGCGGCGACAGCGCATAGCCGTGGGCGTCAGCCCACGGAAAATGGTTGGAATGAACACGTGAGCCGCGAAGCGGCGGCCGCGCGATGATTGCTGTCGCCGCTTCGCGGCTAAAGCTCATGTGTCACTTTTTCTGCGGGCTGACGCCCGCAGCTATTTGCTTCCGTCGCTTCGCGACTCAAAACATCGCAACTTCAAAACAACGAAGGTCGCATCATACGTTGTGGTATTCGCGGTACCACTCAACGAAGTTGGCAACGCCGGTTTCGATCGACGTCGCGGGTTTGAAGTCGACATCCCGGATCAGATCGTCGACGTCGGCAAACGTTGCCGGCACGTCGCCGGGTTGCATTCCCATGAAATTCTTTTCGGCTTTCTTACCGAGGCAGTCTTCGAGCACCTCGATCAGATGCATCAGCTCGACGGGCTGGTTGTTGCCGATATTGTAAACGCGGTACGGCGAAGCACTCGTCGCCGGATCCGGAGTTGCGGATGACCAGTCAGAATTTCCGGTTGCGGTGTTGTCCGCCACTCGAATAATGCCTTCGACAATGTCGGCGACGTAGGTGAAGTCTCGCCGCATCTTCCCGTTATTGAAGACGTCGATCGGCTTGCCCGAGACGATGGCTTCAGTGAAGAGGAACAAAGCCATGTCGGGACGTCCCCACGGTCCGTAGACGGTGAAGAATCTCAGGCCGGTCGTCGGCAGTCCGTAAAGATGGCTGTAAGTATGAGCCATCAGCTCGTTTGCTTTTTTCGTCGCGGCGTAAAGACTGATCGGATGATCGACGTTGTGATGAATCGAAAACGGCATCGTCGTGTTGCCGCCGTAAACGGAACTCGACGACGCATAGACCAGATGCTTCACGCCGCTGTGGCGGCATCCTTCGAGCACGTTCGTAAAACCGACGACGTTGGCATCGATGTACGCGTGCGGATTTTCGAGCGAGTACCGAACGCCCGCCTGCGCGGCGAGGTTGATCACGACGTCAAACTGCTCGGATTCAAACATGCCTGGCATGAGCTCTCGATCGGCAAGGTCCATCTCGATGAATCGAAAGTTCTCCTGCCCGACGAGTTGCGACAAGCGATCCTGCTTCAGTTGCACTCGGTAATAATCGTTGAGGTTATCGAGGCCGACGACTTCGTCACCGCGAGCCAGTAGTCGTTGCGTCAGGTGAAACCCGATGAAGCCTGCGGCTCCAGTTACCAGAATTTTGCTCATCACTCAGCTCCGTCTGAGTCGACCGATTGACCGATCGAATTGTCTTCTTGAGTTGTTGCATTCCGCTGCCGGGGCGTGATTTCTGCCGTTCGGTTTAGGGTTGCGGGAGAAACTAAACAATCCCCATCACCCGCGGCTGAGACCGCGACCTCTCCCCCCAAGGGGGCGAGGTGACAAGATGTGGCGTTGCAGCATGCTGGGTTGTCAGTTGGCGTCTTCGGCGAGGAGCTCTCGATAGAACGCAACGGTTCGTTCGAGCCCCGTTGCGAGGTCGATCTTTGGTTCCCAGTCGAGCTTTGCTTTTGCCTTGCTGATGTTCGGGCAGCGTCGCGTTGGATCGTCTTTCGGCAGCTCTCGATGTTCGACCTTTGACGACGAACCCGTTGCTGCGAGAACGGCCTCGGCTAGTTCCAGCATAGTCTTTTCGTTGGGGTTGCCGATGTTGACCGGTCCGAGTTCATTGTCCGGATGATTCATCAGGCGAATCATCCCTTCGATCAAGTCGTCGCGGTAACAGAACGATCGAGTCTGAGATCCTTCGCCATAGACAGTCAGCGGTTCGCCGCGGATGGCTTGCGTGATGAAGTTTGAAATCACTCGGCCATCGTTCGGATCCATCCTCGGTCCGTACGTGTTGAAGATTCGGATGAGCCGCGTCTCGACCCCGTGCGCGAGTGTGTAGTTAACGCAGAGTGATTCCGCGATCCGTTTGCCTTCGTCGTAGCAGCTTCTCGGCCCGAGCGGGTTAACGTGTCCCCAGTAGTCTTCCGTTTGAGGATGCACCTGAGGGTCGCCGTAAACTTCAGAAGTCGATGCCTGCAGGAAACGGGCTCGGCAGCGTTTGGCCAGACCGAGCATGTTGACCACTCCGACGCTCGACGTCTTGATCGTCTTGATCGGGTTGTATTGGTAGGCGACGGGCGACGCCGGGCACGCCAGGTTGTAAATCTGCGAGACCTCGACGGTCAGCGGATGAACGATGTCGTGGCGGATCAGCTCGAACCGAGGATGGTCGACCAGGTGAGCGACGTTTCGCTTGCTGCCGGTGAAGAAGTTGTCGACGCAAATGACCTCGTCGCCTCGGTCAAGCAGTCGTTCACAGAGATGACTGCCGAGAAATCCGGCGCCGCCGGTTACAAGAATAGTCTGCATGATTCTGGACAGTCGCCTGATTAGTGTTGTTCGAAACGGAAGTTGTGACGCCGATCGCAACTGGCTCGCGATGCGAGTCTGACGGAGTTTCTGCGACGAAACTCCAGATTTGCCTGGTAGTAGAATCGAAAGCGTCCGAGTGACGCAATGTGATCATTCTGCTCTGCTTTGCCAGAGCATTCGGCCACCGATACAGTTCCGGCCCGCATTTCAGGACCGGTTCGCGATATGAAAACGGAAACAGCTAAATCTGGCCAGACCGACCCGAAGAAGGTCTACGAGGACCGTCGCGACGGGCACCTCGCGGATCAGAAGGAGCTGGAAGCCACCGATGCGAGATTCGCGACGACTCGGGGACTGGTGTTTCTGGTCGCGCTGGTCCTGAGCTGGTTTTCGTTGGTCGATGGGGCATTGCACCCGCTCTGGCTGCTCGTTCCAGTCGGAGTTTTTGTCGCTCTGATCGTCTTTCACAGCCGAACGGTCAAGCGGCTCCAGCAAACGAAACGGGCGGTTGCTTACTACGAACGAGGCTTGAACCGTCTTGACGATCGCTGGCAGGGCGAAGGAGTCACCGGACAGCGATATCGCGACGGCGACCATTCGTGCTCGTCGGATCTCGATCTGTTTGGCGAGAGTTCGCTGTTCGAGCTGCTTTGCGGAGCCCGCACGAGGCTTGGTGAAGACACGCTGGCCAGCTGGCTGACCAACGGAGCTGATGCGAAAACCGTCAAAGAGCGTCAACAGGCAATCGCCGAGTTGCGTGACAATATTGATTTTCACGAGTCGCTGGCGCTGCTCGACGCGGAGGTCCACGACGATCTCGATCAGAACCAACTGCGTGAATGGGTCGCTGCCGAAGCTCGGCCGGTGCCACTCTGGCGACGGATCGTGGCCTGTGTTCTCGGCGTGCTGGCGGTTCTGGCGATCATTGCCTGGTCAGCGGGGTACGGTCTTGCTCCATTCCTGATCGTCGTCCTGCTGGAAATTCTGTTCTTCGCGACGATGCTGCGAGAGATTCGTCAGATCATTGGCGAAGCCGACGAAGCGGGCTCGGGACTGGCGATCCTCAGTCAGGTTCTGGAGCTGATCGAGCAGCAGAAATTCTCGACGCCGACGTTGAGCGGTCTTCACAGCAGCCTCCAGACGGAGGGACACCCGCCGTCGTGGCAGATTCTGAAACTCCGAAACGTCATCCAGACGCTAAATAACTGTCTCCAGAATCAGTTCTTCGGGCCGATCGCCTTCCTGCTGGGCGTGCCGGTTCACGTAGTGCATCGAGTCGAAACCTGGCGAGAGCGCATTGGCCCGCACATTCCAGAATGGCTCGACGCCGTCGGCCAGATCGAAGCACTCAGTTCGCTGGCCCGGTACACGTTCGAGCAACCCAACGATCCGTTTCCTGAGGTCGTCGAGGAATCTGAAGGCCCAATTTACGAAGCGGAAGACCTCGGGCATCCGCTGATCGAAGCCGAAAAGTGCATTCGCAATGACATTCGGATCGACAGCCAGCAACGGCTGCTCATGATCAGCGGATCGAACATGTCCGGCAAAAGCACGCTGCTTCGGACCGTTGGAATTAACGCCGTGCTGGCGCTTTGCGGAGCGCCGGTTCGAGCGAAGCGGCTGCGAATTTCACCGTTCGTCGTGGGTTCATCCATGCGAGTCAACGATTCGCTGCAGCAGGGGGCCTCGCTGTTTTACTCGGTCATTTCCCGGATCAAATCCATCGTCGAACGAGCGGGACAGTCGCCGCCGCTGCTGTTTCTGCTGGACGAAATCCTGCAGGGAACGAACTCGCACGACCGCCGTGTCGGAGCGGAAGGAATTATCCGCCAACTGGTTGAGGACAAAGCGGTCGGCATCGTGACCACGCACGATCTGGCACTGACCGAGATCGTCGACACGTTCGAAGGGCACGCCGTCAACGTTCATTTCGAAGACCATCTCATTAACGGAACGATGTACTTCGACTATCGAATGCGGTCGGGAGTCGTCGAGAAGAGCAACGCCCTCGAGCTGATGCGGATGATCGGGCTGAACGTCGGCGACGAGCCATCGCACACGTAAACAAATATTTCGTTTGCCACCAGCTTCAGCTGGTGGTCATGGGAATTCTGCATCGTTCAGCCGGCTTTAGCCGGGCTTCCTTCATGGCTCCAGCCAGTAGATAAATCTGTGATGAGAAGTCCGGCTGAAGCCGGCTGGCCAGTTCATCCAGTACCTGTGCCCACCGGCTAAAGCCGGTGGCAAAATCTCCGAAATCGCCGATGGCAACTCATCTTGCGGCGATTTCGGGATGCGGATATCACACTCGTCCCTTCCGGACTGCTCGCTCAGTCCTGCTCCTTCCGATCTCCTTCACGTCTGTGAAAATTTCTGGTGAGACACCGGTCGATTACCGGTTTCTGTCCCGCTGGATTCTTCAATTATCCCACCATTGAGCAACTTTTTATGAACGCTCTGCCGTTCAAATTCGCCGTGTGGCTGCGCAGTTCGCTGCTGCTGACCACTGCGGCGCTCATCATGCTCAACTCAAGCGGCTGCTCATTGCTGGTCATGGGTGGGAAGATGCTGTTTGGCGATCCGAAAGTCGCATCGTCATTCAAGACTCAAACCGGAGTCGACCTGACCGACGGCGAAAAGTCGCTGCTGGTCGTTTGCCGAAGCCCGCATCTGATCCTCAACGAGGCTCCGACCTTCGAATACGACCTGACTGACGGACTGCTGCGACGGCTCAAGCAGAAAGGTGTCAAAGTCGTTTCTCCGGACAAGGTGTCGCGGTGGCTCGACGACAACGGGGGCGAGTTCGACGACGTCAAAGAACTGGCTCGCGACTTCGATGCCGACTTCATTGCGGTCGTCGACGTTCAGAGTGTTCGCTTCTTCGAAGAAAACAGCAAGGACATGCTGAAAGGACACGCTCAAGGCACGATCCGCGTCCACGAATCGACGACAATCGGCGGAGAACGCACTGCCTACGAAGCCTTCCGCAGCGGATTCTCCCTGGAGCATCCGAGGTTTCGCCCGGTGTCGATCCACGAAATGTCAGCACACGCCTTCCAGCGGCAGTTTATCGACACGCTAACCAGACAGATCGCCCGGCAGTTTCACGACTACCAGACAACCGACGAGTTTTAGAATCGACGACTCAAACAACTGAATACACACGTCTGCGACCTTGTTGAATCGAGCCAGCCCGGTGAGTCCGAGCAAGCCGAATCACCAAACGAGGCCCGGCAAAGGTGACCTATGAAACGGCTACTGACTACCTGCTTACTGGTTGCTCTGATCGGTGCGACGAGCGGGTGTAACTACGTGGTACTGCTCGGTTATCTCATCGGCGGTCCGCCGTCGATCGAACCGGATTACGACGCCATGACCAGCGAGTCGTTGACCAATCCCGGCATCGTCGTCGCCGTGGCGTGCTTCGCTCCGAAAGAAGTGCTCTACAGCTTCGCTCACGTCGACCGAGATATCGCCACGGCTGTGGGCAGGCGGCTACACAATCATAAGGTCAAAGTCATCCGCACGGATCTTGTGCAGGAGTGGATCGACGAGCATCCTGACTGGGATGAGCCGGATGAAATCGGCAAGGCTGTCGGAGCAACCCACGTTGTTTACGTCGACCTGACCAGTTTCACCCTCTACGAGGAAAACAGTCACGAACTTTACCGAGGGCGTTCGGAAGGAATCGTCAGCGTTTACGAACTCGACGAATTCGGCGACGGCGAGCAGACCTACAGCAAAGAATTAATCTCGCGATATCCGCTGGCCGCTCCACGAGACTCCAGTGACGTCAGCCGTGCGCAATTCCAGCTTCAATACCTAGCGAGAATCAGCGAAGAGATCGGTCGACTCTTCTACGAACACTACAACGGCGACGACATGGCCGACGCAACGTAGATCGTGAAGGCAGCACATCGAAGCCAGTTACCCGCCGGAATGATGCGGCTGCAGAAATATTCGGCGAATCGCGGTCGGAGAGTCGACAGACGGTAGTCGTTTCCTGTAAACAACTTCGGTAATTTGTGGGGACACAGATTAACTTCACATCGCTGCGGGCTGCATCCTTAACCTCTGGTGGCGACGCAGCAATCGGGCGGCCGGCATTCCTGACTCGCTGACCAAAACTACGAATGAACACAAATAGCTTCTCCGGACACTCTTTGAGTTCGTGTTTCGTCGCGTCCAATCGTGGTTCGAAGCTGGTCGAACGGGGATTCAGGTAAACTTTGCGGATTTTGACGATTCTTCTGATTTCATAGTCGTGTTAATGCCGATAGTGACTTCAGGACATTCTGGAAGGCTCGAATTTACGACCAACCGGAGCTGTTTCGATAGACCCAAGTTGACACTAAGTTCAATTCGAGTTTACAGTTCCGACTCGTATCCGATGTCGGATGGGATGTCCTGCGGCACCGCTGGGCGGAGACTCAGTCGTGACGAAAAAAGATATTGTGAAGGCGATTTCTGAACAGATTGGGATGACCCAACTGAAGACGAAGGAAATCGTCCAACAAACCTTCGATGCAATCATCGACACACTTGTGCGCGAGCATCGGATTGAGCTTCGGAACTTCGGCGTGTTCGAGGTGAAGAAGCGAGCGGCTCGCAAAGCCCGCAATCCGAGAACTGGCGAGCGGGTCGATGTTGCCGAAAAATACGTTGTGACGTTCAAACCTGGCAAAGAGATGGAGGAACGAGTCCGACTTCTGGAACAACAGGAAGCTGAGAAGCGAGCCGCAGAGGCTGCCGCCGCTCAGAATGCTGCTGATTCATCGAACTCGTCGCAGCCGTATTCTTCGCCATCTGCTGCCTCTCAGCAGTTTTCTGATCAACACAGTTCATCCCAGTCAATCCAACCAAACTCGTCTGGACCAGCCTCACCGCCATCTTCTGACAGCAACCCGCCGTCAACACCTGGCATGTAAGCTGAAAACGGTCGCGAAGGATTCGCAACCGCCGGACGTGCCCGCCGACTCATGGAGGAGTTTTCCATGCGGAAGATCGTCCTTACGACCATCCTGACAGCGTTGTGTGCCGTACAAATTGGCTGCGTTGTCCCGATTTACTCGTCGTCCGCAGACGTCCGGACCCGACAGCTCATCTACGTGTCGGAAGGTTACCGCCACATCCCACAGATCTGGGAACGTGTCTGGGGACTGGAATTGCCTGACCTGGCAACGCCATACCGAACGCACGGCGGCGTCATCTGAGTCCGGCTGTCTCGGAGTCCGGCAGCAACTCGTTGACCGAACCGCCAGATTCTGACGTAGTTTCGTCGCTGTCGAGAAGTGCCGTCCATTTCGAGCAAATCAGCAAACAACCGAGTCCGACCACCTGTCGCTGCTTTCACGCAGCAGGTGGTCGTTTCTTTTGCGCCGACAACCTTGCGTGATCAACATGAGCCTTTCACGAAGGACACTTCTTTCTGCTGTGGTCCTGACGGTTCTGGTGGCTTCGTCGGTTCGCGCTTCCGACACGTGGGTAGACCGTCAGGTTATTGGTCGATTTCAGCTTCGGTCGGAATTCCCGATTCGGCAATCGCGAGTGCTCACTGAATTTCTGCAAACGCTTCCTCGACACGAAGCCGATATCGCGGCCACGCTTGGATTAAGGCTGAATCACAAACCGATTGTGATCAACGTCTTCCAGACGCAGCGAAGCTACCAGGAATTCATTGCCCGGCAGGTACCAGAAGGACGGAACCGCCGCGCACTCTTTGTGAAAGCCGAAACTCACGGAAGCGTCTACGCCTACCTTCACACGGACATCATGACAGACCTCCGGCACGAAACGACGCATGCGATCCTGCATTCGTCGCTGCCATTTCTGCCGCTCTGGCTGGACGAAGGACTGGCTGAGTACTTCGAAGTCGCGCGCGACCAACGAGCGTCCGGCAACCCGCATCTACGTCGAACGAAACTCGACGCGCGACTGGTCATTGCCTGGCGGCCGAGCCTGGTCAGGCTCGAAACAGTCCGGGATCAATCCGCGATGACATCGCGAAACTATCGCGAATCGTGGGCCTGGGTGCACTTTCTACTGCACGGGCCAGATGAATCTCGGACGACGCTGACACACTACCTGGCCGGCATCGAAGCTTACGATCCGCCCGGCCCGCTCAGCACGAAGCTTCGCAAAATCTGGCCGAAGCCCGAGCGACAGTTGACGTCTCACCTCAAATCGTGGAAGTAGTCCACCGAGGCGATTGTCGGAACGAGAGGTTATCCCCGAAAGAAGTCCATGCGAGTCATTCCAGTTATTGACATTCTCGATTCACAGGTCGTACGCGGCGTGGCGGGGCAGCGCGATCAGTACCGTCCAGTCGAAAGTCGTATCACCGATTCAGCTGAACCACTCGCCGTTGCAAACGCGTTTCGAGACACGTTCGGGCTATCCACTCTGTACGTGGCCGATCTGGATGCGATTTTGAAGGCTGAACCAAACGTCGAAGTCTACGAACGGCTGAATGACGATGGCTTCGAATTGTTAATCGACGCCGGACTGCGGAACGTCTTTGACGCCGAAGCAATGCTGATGGCCGGAGCCGCAAAAGTAATCGTCGGTCTGGAGACGTGGCCGCTGCTGGCGTCTCTGGAAATGATGCTTCACAAGCTTGGCTCGGAACGCGTGATCTTCAGCCTCGACCTGAAGTCCGGACGTTCGATTCGAAAGTTCGACGACATGATCAGCGACGATCCGGTAGAAATCGGATGCGCCGCCATCGAGTCCGGAATCCGCGAGTTGATCGTCCTCGATCTGGCCGCGGTCGGCGTTGCTTCCGGGCCAGCGACGTTGGAGATCTGTCAGTCGCTCCGAGACTTCGCTCCAAAGCTGAAGCTGATCACGGGCGGCGGGATCCGATCATCGGACGATCTCTCAACGCTGCGTTCCGCCGGAATCGACGGGGTGCTTGTCGCCTCAGCGTTGCACGACGGCTCGATCAGCCCGGACGATCTGCAGCGGTAGGTCACTCCGGACAGCCTCGATCGCTGCCGCAGATTTTCAGGCGTTCGGGCACGGCAACGATGCCCATTTTCAGTCTCACGATTATCGAATTGTGAAAAACGTGTGAATTTCAGGCGTTCTTTTCCGAGGCCGTGACGCAAAACAAGGAAAGATTAACGACAAAACGCCTGTCTGGGATTTGATGCGACGACTAAGTTCCTTGCCATCGCTGTCGAGGCTGCAACTTTCGTTCAGAACCTGCGGGAGCATCCGACCAACACGTGCCAGAATTGGAGCGAGTTATGATTGCTACGCTCGATCAGACTAATACGCAGCCGGAAGTCACCGAGGGGGACTTGGACTCCTCAGCCGAGTTTCGCGCTGAGCTGGCTCATCTGTGCAAAATGCTTTCAGACCCCAACCGGCTGCGGATCATTTTCTACCTGTTGAGTGAAGCGGAACTTAACGTCACGGAATTCTGCCAGCGTCTGGACCAAAGCCAGCCGGCAGTCAGCCATCACTTGGCGTTGCTCAAGCAGGCTGGAATTCTGACGGTTCGCCGCGACGGCAAACACAACTTCTATTCAGTGTGCCGAGACCGCTTTCAGGGCGTGATCGTTCAGCTCTTCGAATCCTTCCTCGAGCCGACCGACGGCGAAGTTCGGATCAACGATTTCCTGCTGACTCATTCTCGACCGACGCCGACGACGACCGAGCCTGTCATCGCCGAAACCGTTGCCGTCTAAGCCGCCGTTGCGTGTCTGCAGTCAGGGAGCACCGCTTGTGAGCATCCTCATTGTTGAGGATGCTCATTGCGTTTCTTCTTCTCGCTTGGCTCGGCCTGCGGTTTCCAGGATCGCCACGATAAACAGCACGCACGCGATCAGGCCCAGCACGATCACGGCCGACGACCAGTCCGGCACTTTGTAGAGCAACAGTCCTCCGATGCCGGTCGTCAGTGTCGCCAGATGAACGGTGAGCACTGCGCTTCGCGGCTGAAGACCAAGCTCGACGAGTCGATGTGAAAAGTGACTCTTATCCGGACTGAACGGGCTTCTTCCTTCGCGCAGCCGAATCAGCATCACGCTGGCGAAGTCGTAAAGCGGCACGGCCAGAACGCACAGTGGAGCCAGCATCACGTGCCGTCCAATCGTCGGCGACTCTTCGTAGAACGTCCCCACGATTGTCATCGAGGCAAGCATCAAGCCAACGAAGTAGCTCCCCGTGTCGCCCATGAAAATGCTGGCCGGCGACCAGTTCCACCAGAGGAATCCGGTGAGCGAACCTGCCAGAATCAGTAACACCGCAGCGACGAACCAGCGAGGTTCATTCAGCGCCGTCAGCATGATAACGGCAAACATCAGCGACGCGATCAGGCCAATGCCGCCGGTGAGGCCGTCCATGTTGTCCAGAAAATTGATCGAGTTGATCAGGACGAGCATCCATCCAACGGCAATGATAAATCCGAGCCACGGCCAGGGCGCGAAGACTGTCGCTCGAACGCCGCTCGCAGCCAGAGCACACGCCACCAGAATCTGAATCACCAGCCGAGGTTGCCAGGGCAGATTCTTCCGATCGTCGATCAGCCCCATGACCGACAGAACCGTTCCCCCGGCAACGATGCCCCACAGTTGGCCCGCCTGACTGAGCATTCCGTCAAGATGCGGTCTGAATTCTTCGGGCAACCATTCGGGCGGCTGATCCTGTTGAACGATCAGCCAGACCATCAGATGCGCGACTGCCAGCGGCACAACGACGCCCAGCCAGATTCCGATTCCACCGCCCAGCGGAGTCGGCGTGACATGGACCTTGCGAGCCGCCGGCTGATCGATCAATCCCAGCTTTGGCGCCAGCTGCCGGACGATCCGCGTTGACACGATCGATACAAGCAACGCAGAGCCAAAACACGCGGTGATCAGAAAAACCATGCTGTCTCCACGCGCTCTGAAGAAGACTGGCAACATTGCCAGCGACATTTGCCACAGAGTATGGCAACGTAGCCGCTTCGTGAACAACGGCGACTGGATGTCTCAAGTCAGAACGCTTCTTCGGTGAGAGTTCCGGTCCGGGTCGTTCGGTTTGAATGATTCGTGCGGGGGTGTCACGTGGCTCGTGATCTGCTGAGAATCGCATCCCGTGGCGTTTTGTCTGCGAGAAAACCAATCACCGGGTTAAGCACCGGCCCGCTATTAGTAGGGCTCATGCTAGGTTCTGTAAGAGATTCGCACAGGCTCCGCGTGCGTCTGGTGAGTTTTGCATTCACCTGGCAGCGAGTCTGTTTATCGATTCAGAGGAATAGTCTCAGGGGAGTATCGTCAGAATGGTCTGGTTCAACAGCAGAAAACTCGCCGCAGCAGCGACAGTCGCCGTTGCGATCGTCGGGTTGGATACCACGCCGAGCTACGCGCTCGACCTGTTTGGTGTCCTGGGTGGATCAAGCGGCGGCTCCAGCGGCGGCTCCAGCGGGGGTTCATCGGGAGGCTCCAGTGGTGGGTCGTCCGGCGGCTTCGCCATCGGTCTGAGTATCTCCGGCGCCTCAAGCGGTGGCAGTTCCGGTGGCTCATCGGGCGGCTCGTCCGGAGGGTCATCAGGCGGTTCTTCTGGTGGATCATCAGGCGGGTTCGCTCATCGAGCACCGGCTGGATACTGGGCCGCGTACGGAGCACCCGTCGCGCCAGTACAGGGCTTTGTTCCAGTTTCTGCACGGGCAGCGGCACCATCCGCTCCGGCAGGCCCACCTGACCCGGTTCCAAAGTGGGCTCGTCCACCAGGAACGGTTCCGGTCATCGCGATCGCCGCTCCGGCACCACGCTGGGTTCACCCAAGCGCTCTGGCGAGTACTCACAACGCCGCTGCGATGCAGACGGTTCCTTACCAGGCTGGTCCCGCTCAAGCCATGCCGATGCAGGCCGCGCCCGGCCAGTTCGGTTACCAGAACGGAATTCAAAACGGCATCCAGCAACAGCAGTATCAGGTTGCTCAGGCGACCAATCCGAATCAGCCTGTTCCAAATCAACCAGCTGTGCCCGCTGACCCTGGCGTGTTTAATGGTCAGGGTGGGGCTGCTGGCGTGAACGCTCCTCAGCAGATCGTTCCGCTGCAGCCAGGACAGCAGCAGCAACAGTTTCAAGCCGCACCGCAAGCCGGCATGCAGCCAGGATTTGCTCCGCAGATGCAAGCACCTCAGATGGCTCCGCAATACGCGGCTCCACAGTACGGAGTTCAACAGTACGGACCTGCACAGCAAATGCCTGCTTATGCTGGCCCGGCACTGCCGATTCAACAGGTTCCGCAAGGAGTCACACCCTACGTTCAGGCTCCACCGCGACCGGTTCCGGCTGGACCGATCAATCCACCGTCTCAGGTTTCGACTGTCTACGGATACTCCGACACCGGTGCGCGTCCGCCGGGAACGCTCGGCAAGACTTACATGCGTCCGACTCGAATGATCGACTGGGACAAGCATCCTCGCATCGGCATGCTGGACGTCGAAGTTATCGACACCCTGCGAGCCGGCCTGGCTTCGGATGTCAAAATCAAAGTCACCGCTCGGGACATGTACAACTACTTCAATCCTCTGGAAGGTTTCCGAGGTGACGACGGCGTCTGGCACTTTGAATCCGACCCGCTGCTGACGACCGTGCCAAACATCTACGACGTCAAGTTCGAACTGATTCGTGAGCAAACCGTCTTCGAAAAACGCTACGGACGCGTTTTCGAAAAGACGGTCGAGGAGAACCTCGGAAGTCTTGGCACACAACGAGTCCGTCTGATTCCGGGCCGGATCGTCGATCTGGTCTACTACTAACGGAACGCGGCTTAGCTCCGCCTACCCGACGACGGAAAACTCAACAGGGCGACGTGCAGTGATGTGCGTCGCCCTGTTTCTTATGCCTGCGTCGTTAGAACGGGATGCGAAGTCCGTCGTAAGCAAGCTGAACGTTTGCTGGCAAACGAGCGTTTGTTGCTTCGTACTCAAGCGAGTGCGAAATGTGGGTCAGCCAGGTTCGCTTCGGCTTTAACCGGTCCACAACTTCCAGAGCCTGGTCGATGGAGAAATGCGTTGGGTGCGGCTTGTCTCGCAGAGCGTCAAGAACCAGATCGTCGAGGCCTTCGAGCTTCGACCAACTCTCATCAGGAATCGTGCTGACGTCCGTGCAGAAAGCGACATCGTTGAGTCGAAATCCGAGAACCGGCATCCGCCCATGCAGAAGCCGGACCGGCTGAATCGTTAGGCCGAGTAACTCGAACGGCTCTTCGCCGATTCGATTGACGTCGAACTGCGGAATCGACCAGCCCTTTGCCTCAGGCGGGCGTTCTTTGAATGCGTAGCCAAACGCTCCGCGCATCGTGATTTCTGTCGACTCTTCCATGTAAATCGGTAGCGGATAACCCAGTCGATACGGAAACAGCCGGGTATCATCCAGACCAAACAGATGATCGACGTGCCCGTGCGTAAAGATCACGGCATGAGCGACTGAAATCTGCTCTCGGATAAGCTGCAGCCGAATCTCGGGCGACGTATCGATCAGAAACGTTCCGTCGGGAGCGTAAACTGCGACGCCGGTCCGCATTCGATTGTTGCGAGGATTCGGTGACCGGCAGACGTCACAGTCGCAGCCGATCATCGGCACGCCGGTGCTGGTTCCCGTTCCTAACAACACGAGTTCCTGACGTCGCACAACGTCGTCAGCGCAACCGTTCGAAGAGTTTGCTTCAGTCGTCGTCATGAAAGTTCTTACCCGGCCTTCAACTCGTCGTTGAGTGCTCGCCGGTCGGGAAGCATGACCGTGCTGACCCCTCGCTGACGAAACATCTCGGCCAGATGCTGATGACACGTGAAGAACAGAATCTGCTGGTTGTCACCAGTCTGCCGCATTAGTTCTTCAATCGCTGCCCGAGTCCGCTGCTCATCAAAATTGACCAGAATGTCGTCCAGCACGATCGGCAGTTCGACTCCCAGATTGGAGAAGTGTTCGATCATGGCAAATCGAATGGCCAGGAAGAGCTGTTCCCGCGTTCCGCCACTGAGATGTTCGATCCTCACAGTGGTTCCGTCGGCATCGTCGACACACAGCGTTCGCTCTCCCATCGGCGTCCAGATGTTGTCGTAGCGTTCTCCGCTGAGCCGGCTCAGGTATTCCTTCGCCCGAGCGAGAATCGGAGGCTGATGGCTCTGCTCGAATTCGACTCGCAACTCCTCAAGCGAATTGACAGACCAAGCCAGCGCGAACCACTCTTCAGCCAGTGACGTCAGTTCCGAAAGCTGCTGCTCACGCTCGAACCGAAGTTCGGCACCACTTCGGTCGTTCTCCAGGAGTTCGATCTCGCGTTTGAACCGACCGAGATTCTCAAATGCGTCTTCGATGTCGATTGCCAGGTCGTCGAGTTCACTTCGGATCGTCTCAATACATTTGGCATTGTGTTCGGGGTCGTAGTTTTCGAGATCGCTCTCAACGATGGCCATCGTCGATTCGCCAGAAGCTGCTGATGCCAATTCCTGCTTTGCTCGATCAAGCAACTCTTCCAGTTCGAAGCGGCGTTCCAGCAACGAAGCTCGGTCCTGAAATTCTTCACGCGAAACTGCTCCGCCCCGGACGAGGATAGCGTCGCGTTGAGACTCCAGCCGACGAATGCGGTCACGATATTTCGATGCTTCCAGCCGCCGCTGACGAGCTTCACGTTTGCATTGCCGTCGTTGTTGAGTCAGCTCCGCAACTCGTGTGAGAATCTGAGCCCAATGGTCGAGCACGGGGACGGGTTCGGAATAGTCGACTTTCCATTGCTGCAGGCGATGCCCGAACTCTTCGACACGTTTGCGGAATCGCTCCAGCATGCGGCGAGACATCTGAGTGTCTTCGTCCAGCGCGTCAATTCGCTGCAGAATCATCGCCGCTCGGCCAACCTGATCCCGTTGCCACATTGCCTCGTCGATATCGACGGTCTCTTCGAGACCCTGCTCGATTAACTGGTTACACCAGTCCTGCCGAGCGGTTCCGAAGTCACGTTGAACGTCCCGCAGAGAATGCCGCATCTCGACAAGTTCAGGGCGAGTCTTCGCGACCCATTCTTCGATCTGCTCTGCCAGTTCGAGTTCACGCAACCGTTCCAGACATTGCCGCAGCAAGTCGGCTTCAGATAACCACGACGGTCTCGTTTCACCCTCGACGGAAACCAACGCGGTCGATTCTTTCGAGGCGGATTCATCAGACGATGGCGAAACCTGACTCACCGGAGCCGGCGAAACAGGCACGATTGAATCGTTACTGTTCGCCAGGTTGCTGGCCGAAACGCGAGCCATCATGTCGGCGATACTCTCGGTCTCATCCGCAACGGTGATGACCTTCCCGTCGCTTTCCTGCCACTCGGTC
>JBLFXD010000006.1:0-23324 GCA_047611045.1 Planctomycetaceae bacterium
CTTCGGTCACGTGCGTCAGGCTTTGAATCTGCACCTCGCACATTACGGCGCGCGGCAGGTGCAGTTTCGGCAACTGGCAAATATCTACGCCCGCATGGGACACGCCGAGGCCGCTCGCGATCAGGCTGCGATCATCCCGTCGGTTTCCGCCAGGTTCGAATGCGAGGTTCAATGGCGAATCACTTCCGCGGTGGGAGCCATTGACCGTAACGAAATCGAAGTTGCCGACGATCTGCTCGCAGAAGTTGAAGGGCTGCTGGAACGAGCCGTTCAGTGTGGAGCGTTCGTTGACCCGTGGAACATCCTCGGGTTTCAAGGCAACTTTCCGTTGTTCCAGTCGCGTGAAGACAGCATCCCGGATCAACGTGTCGAAATTCTTCTCGACCTGATGGAACGACTCTTCGGTGCATTCTCGCGAGCTCTCAGCGAAGCAGCCGCGCAGGGACAGCAGGACCGAGTCGACAACCTGACCGCACGGTTCGAAAACCTGGCGACCTACTGGGATCAGTTTGCCGCTCACGTGATCGATGATTTGCCGAAAGTTTTCGGCGGTGAAAGTCTCGAATCCGCGCGGCACGTCGCCGAAGCTCTCAGCGAATGGCGAGCCGCTGGTGAAGCCGCCGGCGATATTTCGTTCTGGAGAAAACACGTCGGCCGATTCACCTCGGCAAAGTCGTACGCCTGCGTCGTCGAAACGTTGCTTTCCCGCGGCGACAGCGTGGCGGCGATGGCGCTGCTCGTTCAGTGGCTCAGCGTTTCGGACGAAGTCGGCATCGAATCCGGGCAGTACTCGATTCACGCCTTGCTCATCGACTGGATGCAGCGCGTCACGACCGACGAAAACGACCTCCTGCGAGCTCCCGGTGACTGGACATCGATGCGGCGGCTGTTCGACTTCCTCGAAGCAAACGCGGGCGAGTACTGGGAAGTTCCGCAGCTCGAATCGTTCGGAGGTGCCGCCCCTTCAACTCCCGCGAAGGAGCCCGGCCTCAATGAATGGGACGTGGATCGCGGCGAAGAATGGCTCGAACAGGAAGAAGAAGAAGACAACATTTTCGGAGCCGCGTACGAAGGGATCGTCTTTAAAGACAGCACCGACGACGGCAACGAAGGTGAGGTTCTCGACAGCGGAACCGCTCCGGGGAACACCGAATTCGAAATCCTGAACCGGCACTTGGAACCGCGCATCAAGTTTGTGATGGCTCTGGCACAGCTCTGGCAAATCGCCGCAACGGCGCTGGCGGCCGAGTTCCAGGGATCACAAACGGCGGACGATCAGAAGCTGTCCGCAGAGCAGATCGACACGGTCGCCGCATGGGCAAAGCGAGTTCGGACGCTTCAGGAAGACCTGCTCACCCTGATGACGACCATCTGGGAGCAACCACTCGACGACACGGGCGGAGACCATGACGCGAACGTTGAATACGACATCCAGCTGCAAACAAAGTTCTATTTACTGAACACGGTCATCGCGACACACATCAACTGTCGAGTCGCCGAAGTCGGACTGCTCTGCCTGCTGCCATCGACCAACGACGCGGTCGCTCTGCCGGAAGAAGACCAGCAGATGATCGAGTTCTACCGGGCGGTGATGAGTCAGGACGTCGAACTGGTCAGCAAGCTACTCGCCGGCCAATTTCGTCGCCTGGCAAGAAAACCGTTGCTGTACGTGCCGCTCGACAACGGCGGTCATCCAACACAGATTCTTGTCGCCAGAACAGTCCAGACAGACATTCGATTCCTGCTGAAACAGTTGCCACGTCTCGGACTGTTTCGAGAAACCTGGCACGTCGTCCGACTCGCCCACCGGATGGAACGCGAAACCCGACCGGATCAGATGTCGGTGACCGAGTTCGATCGCATCTTCCGCACCGCGCTTCGAAACACGATCGAGTGCATTGTCAGTTCTTCGGAAACGTGGGACGACGGCCAATACTCGGATGAACGACTGACCGCGTTGGTCAGCGAAATCCATGGCCACTACCGCGAACAATGGCATCGACACAGCCGAACCATGCGACTGTCGGCTGTCGAAGGTTTGCGACACGACGTCGTCTGGGAAGACGTTAAAGAATTTATCGAAGTCTTTGGCGAAGAGCTCTTCCACGCCAGGTCGCTGACACTCGGCAACGTGCGGACGATCCTGCACAACGGCGTCGAGTGGTTCATCGCTCAACTGGCCGAGCATGACGACCCACTGCACCCCAGCCCGCTGATCGAATCGCTGGAAGCTGGCGAGATCGATGTCGACGACGCCGTCGAAATCCTGGAGCTTGTTTACGGATCGGTCGTCGACAAGTTCGACCGGTTTCTGGAATACAACACAACGACCACGCAATCCGACTACGGTGACAAGTTTTACGTCCTGTTGGATTTCCTGCGCGTCGAAGCCGTTTACGATCGCGACGCGTGGGAACGCATTCCCGATAGTATCGTGCATCGCTCCCTCGCGATGGCCGGCAAACAGAGCGCGCTGACGTTGCTCGAAGACTCGTTTGAAGAAGCCTCGCGAGAAGAAGCAAACAGGCACGTCGAAAGTCTGCAGAAAATCGAACAGGAATACGGAGTTCATCTGCCCGGCGTCGCCGACCGAATCAACGAACGCTTCACCAAACCGCTGGCCGTTAACCGAATGCTGGCTCTGATCAAGCCGACCATGCGGCCGAAAATTGACGACAAGGAAGCTCACGAAAAGTTTGAACGGCTGCAGCGAGAAATCGAGTCTTACATGGAAGACATCGCTGGCTCGGCCATCGACATCCCGCAGTGGCTGCAGGACGTCGGTCGCGAGGTCAACCGCCTGGAAGCTCCTTCAGACTACATACGTCCGCCGGAGCTGGAGCTTCGCCTGCCCGTCCTGACTACCCAGGAAACCAGCATCCGCGAGCAGCTTGATACCTGGTCAACGGGCGTCGGCGGCTCGGAAAAGGCACGTCGCAAGAAGGGCAGCCGCAAACGCCGCAAGGACGACGAGCCGAAAGAGTAGCGTCAGTTTCGTTGCTCGCCAGCCGGTATCCGAAACCGTCGTCATCCGTAGGGCATGTCAAGCGCAGCGCCGGCGTGCCATCATCATGTCCGGCACGCCGGCGCTGCGCTTGACATCCCCTACCGTTCTTAACGAATTAAAGGTGTCCTAAGCCGCTTAATCGCAAAGCGACAATCACGACTCCCAGCACACCCACGACGGCAAACAACGCCGATAACATGCCAACGCTCTTACGGTGATAGCCCTTCGTGATCCAGTTCAGAAGGCCGTGCAGAACGACGATCCCAATCACCAGCAACGTGAGCGCTGCACCGAGCGATAGCCGTCCACGCTGCTCATCCTGACGCTGCCGCAGGTAGTTGCTGAAGACTCGCTCCAGCCAGGGATAATCCACTCGAACAAGCACTGCTTCGCGCCAGAGATTCCCCATCGGATGGGTGAGTTGCTGCGAAAATGTATCGTCCACTAGCTGGCCAGCGAGCAGCTCCTGCTTGAGTCTCGCGGCAATGTCTTCTTCGTCAGGCGTGCGAATCAGCAGATGTTTTTGAGCCTTCAACACTTCCGTCGCGATCGGCGTCAACAAGCTGACGGCATCGTCGATCGCCGCGTCATGAGCCTCCGCTCTCGACGTCGCGAGTCTTCCCGACCGACCGTCGACCAGCAAGCCGCTGTCGCGATTTGATGACACAAACTGATCAAAGTCGTGAATCCACGGCTTGTCGACAAACCGAACACTGACGCTGGCCTTATTGAAGTTTGTGCCGCCCACCTCAGCCGTTACATCAGCCAACAGTTCGCTCTTTGCCTTGTCCCACGGCGCGGGAGCCAGCATTTGCACAACAGACATCGTCAGGCGAATGTAAAGCGTATTCGGCTCACCCACGTAGGTAGTGCGATCAACCATGACCGTGGCCTCGGGATAGCGACCACGCATAACAGTGGCGAGTTCAGTCATAACTTGGCGGAGATCTTCGCGCGGCCCCGTCCGCGTGGCCGAAATATCGATAACCGGCGGGTCGCGCTCATCCCGTCTCACACTCTTGATCAGTGGGATTAGTTTCTTACCTAGTGCCTGACCTGTAGCCGCCATCGACGGTTGAATGTCAGCTCCAAATCGCTCATCAACTTCGGGATACCACGCGACGCCGGAGCTGGACTTCAGAGTCTGCAACTGATCTTCGCCCGACGATGAGCCGGACGCTGACTCGGACGCTGACTCGTCTCCGGAGCTTGAACGAGTGATTCCTGCATCGAAAATCTCGCGCCGCTGCCGATCGTAATCTTCGCGAAGAAGCCGAAACCGCGCCGCCTGCTCATCCATCAGTGATTCGTTGGTTCTCCTCTGGAGTGCCTGCTCTTGAGTTTCAAGGCCGAGGTTGAAGCCCGACTTAAGAAGTACGAGAAAAACGAACGCGAATATGACGACGGCAGCGACAGTTCTGACTTGTTTCGGCGATGACAATCTCACGTTCACCGCCAGATAAACCGCTGCTCCGAGCAGAGGCGTTCCAACCCCAACGAGCAACATGATCTCGGATACACCCCCACCCCTTCCCAAAAAAATGGCACCGAGGATCGCCACGCATCCGATCGCCCACGCCGGTGCGTGCGAAACCTTCATCAATCGAAAGCCAAAAACCAGACCGACGATCAAGAGAACCGCCGCGATCAGGCTCCCAATAATTCCTGCGTAGTTTATGGAGAACATTGCGAGCAACATGTTTAGTGCCTCTGTGCGACGGGTGTGCGGACCTGCTCAGTAATCACGACGGACTCGCGTCGAGGTGGCCATGCGAGAATGAACAGGCCAACCGAGAATGCCACCGCCGAACCGATTGAACAACCGACCAATTCGTCAGACAGAAGAGCCTGCAGCGCCGGACCGATCTGATGGCGGTTCAGTGACTCGACGACGGCGTCCCAGCGAACGCGGTAAGTCCCCTGCGTCAGCAATCCAAAGACCATTGAGAATGACATCACGACAGGAATCACTCGTGCCACGTGAGCGGCTCCGTATCGAATCCGTGAGGTCATCAAGAGTCCGACTGTCGCCACCGATAGAATCCCGCAAACTCCTGCCCACAGATCGAAGACAAGGTCCTGCCAGTTGGCCATTCCCAGCATGTTCGTCATGAATTCGGGTGACAATCCGATTGGGGAGAATACCCCAGCCGCAATCAGCTTCGGGCCGCCAATGGCCAATAGAAATCCCAAAGCGATATCTATCGCTAGAGCCAGTCCGCCAACGGCAGCCAGTCCGTCGCTGAAGAGACTTCGAGCAGCAGGAACGACCGATAAGCTGTTTACTTTTTCGCCAACCGTCGACAGTTCCTGCGGGCCGCCGCGCCATGTCGTCAACAGTCGCCCTTCGGAGTCACGAAACTCGCCCAACGCAATCAGAACGATGTCGATCAATTGCCCGACGCCGAACAGACCGAGCGTCAACAGGTACAGCACTCCGGTGAGATTTTTCCCCACATAGAATCGCTGCAGACCACAAAGCGGCATCATGAGAAGCGGCAAAAGACTCAGCACCAGGGCCGGTATACGACCACGCAACGGCGTGTCAGTTGAGGACTTGTCACCGGAAACTTCGCCGGACTCATTGGCAAATGAATTATCTGGCCGGACGTCTCCCCTCGATTTAGCAGGCTCCCACCAGACATCGGAGTCTCCATCCGTTCTCAGACGCTCGGCTCCATCCGGACTCTCTTCGTTGATGAAATGTTCTTCTTCTGTCGCGTTTATCTCCGAGAACGGCGCATCCCCACCGGCCTCTTCGGGGGTCACACGGCCAACTTCGTCCTCATCGAGTGCAAGACACTCTGCAAGCCCCTCCAGAGACGCCATCCAGTCAGTTGCATCCTGGACTTGCTGAGATCGACTTTCCGAAAATGGCATGAGTAGCTGAGTGGCCATCGCGACGGTTGTCACCAGTCCGACGGCAGCGATGACATGAGCCTCGTTACTGAACATCGACAAAGATGCGATCAACGTGATTACCGCAGCGACGAGCGAAGGGACGACGTTCACGCGACAGCGTCGGCGCGACGAGGTAATCCATCGCCAGTCCATCACGAGTACCGGCATAATCAACGCGATTGCAAAATCTGCTCCAAGCCGTTCAACGCCGTTGTTGATGAGAGAGAAAACGAAGAGGGGAAATCCGGACGCGGCGTAGTAGACTCCTCGAATTACGAGCCACGGCAATCGAATTCGAAAGAACGCCAGCAGCCAACCGGCCAACGCCGCTCCTGCCGTCACTGAAATGGCGAGAAGCGGAACGATGAAAAGAGGCTCAAGGCCGGGAGAAATAAATGGCTGGCCAGTCGCCTCGCAAAGATAAATAATTCCAATCGATCCAAGAAACACGGCAGCCGCAGCCAGCAGGCTTCGAATTCCGAAACTCAGCTCATCAGACCGTTCCCAGAAGATTGCCTTCTCCGGATACGAGCGAATGGCCAGCCGAGCGCCGCCTCGCGAAATCAATTGGCCAAGCCAGAACGGAAGCGTATTCGGGTTGTTCTGTTTCTGAGAGCGATGTCGTGCGGGCTGCGTGGATGGTCTGCTGCCTGCCGGGAAACGATCACGGTCATCACCATCGTTCGTTGGGCGCGGTGCCGCTTTGTGAGCGTCGGAGTCTCGCGCGATAGTGGCCGGCATCGGTCTAGATTTTTCGACCGCTCGACGAGCGATCATTGTCAGGCTGCCAGGATCGAACCCGGACGCACCGTCCCGGACGGCGTCTGTCCCGAACAATGCCTCGACGAGTTCATCTGCCGACTGGTATCGCGTTTCCGGGTCGCGAGCCATTGCCTTCTGGACGACGGCCGCAAACGGCTGCGGCAATGACGACACGTCCGCTTCCTGCGACATGTGCTTCATCAGGACTTCGCCCATCGACTCGCCCAGGAAAGGCGGCTTGCCGGTCAGCATCTCGTAAAGCATCACGCCCATCGCGTAGATGTCGACCGTGCGGTCGTATCGACCGAGGCTGATTTCCGGAGCCATGTAATGGACCGTGCCGACTGTCAGCGTGTGGCCGCTGCGGTGGCTCGTCGTGATGACCTTGCTCAGGCTGTAGTCGCCAACCATCACATAGCCATCTTCGAAGAAGACGTTGTGAGGCTTCAGGTCTCGATGGACGATCCCGTTGTCATGCAGCAACGAAACGGCTTTGGAGATCTCGCGAATGAACCATGCTGACTTCTCAGGACCGAGCCCTTCCGGCGAATCGTCCAGCAATTCTCGCAACGACGGACCGGAGACGTATTCCATAATCACAAACGGATCGCCGCGTTCGCTGTGCCGGACGTCGAAGATCGTCACCAGGTGAGGCGACTTGAGATTCATGCAGTGAGTGCTGCCGCGGAGTTCGATGTCTTCATGATTCTGAACAGCCTTCAGAGCGACCTGCTTTCCGGAATCGCTGACGGCGTAGTAGACCTCACCGAAGCCTCCGCGACCGACAGCGTGTTCGATCGTGTAGCCTTCGAGCGGCCGGTCGCCTCGTTGATATCGATAAGAAGCCATCGTGAGGGCTGCTCCGAAAGGATCTCGTGTGACGGTGTTGAATGTTGAATATCGCCATTTTGTCACCTCGCCCCCGTTGGGGGAGAGGTCGCGGTCTCAGCCGCGGGTGAGGGGCGTTTCCGCCATCTCACTCCGTTCTTTGCAGTAAGGACTCAGCCCTCACCCGGCCCTGAGAGGCCGACCTCTCCCGCAAGCGGGAGAGGTGACATATTTTCGTAAAGTTGCTGCGTAAGTTATTGGCAGGCCAATTAAACGTTGTACGGCACAATTGTAACTCGCGTCCCACCAATCTCGACGGGAGTGTCGAGCATTAGTGGCTGTGCTCCTTGCGGAGCCCCGTTCGCCGCGAATCGTTGGGCGCGATTCGGCAAGCCGCTCCGAACGTGAAATACTCCATCCCGAACAAACAGAATCAGCGGCTGGTCAAGATTTCTTGCCATCAGATGACTCGATTGACCCGGACCAACGACCAGAGTTTCGTCGAACAGAACGATCGATCGAATGTCGGGTCTGGGCAACCGAGTTCCGCTCAGCTCAAGCACGGCCGAAGGAACGTCCGCTGTTGGACGACGAAACTTGAATCGACAACGCTTGCCGACTCGAACCGAGTCTCCATCAGTCAACGACTTCTCCTGACAGCGTCGTTCGTTGACCGCAAGGTCATCAACGTTGCCCGCCGACAATCGATACCGGCCAGCAGTTCTTTCAATAGTTAACGTCCCGCTGCCGGGAAAACCTGTCAGAGCGATGTCGCACGCCCCGGCACGACCGGGAGAGCCGATCGAGAGTTTCGGCTGCCGCAGCAGCAACGCGCTGCCGACTCCGTCGATCTGCAGAATCAACTGCTCGGGCAATGTTGAGCTTCCGAAACTATCGCTGGTCGACGGGGCAGCCATGCCAGCACGCTCAACCTTTAGCAAAGCTGCGCTCACATTTGAAACAGAGCGACGTGAGCCGCTCAGCAATGACAACGGACTCGATTTTATTTCAACGATCAGATCCGCAGCCTGTTTTGCTTTATCGGCAAGTTCGTTGAGCCACGCTACGTTTCCCAGCAGCGGTGCCAGCTTTCTGATCTGAAGATAGGCCTCATCAAATCGCGAAGCATCCAGAAGCGAATTCACTTCGGTTGCGGATTCAATCGCCCGACAGACTTCTGTCAGCTCCGGATCGAAGTCGATCAGGGGGCGCACCGTATCAACTAAAGCCTGCACGCGATCGAGCCTTGCCGCTTCAACTTCGAACCAAAGTTGCGAGACGACCGGCGACGTCACCTGATCGATTAAATCAATCAGCTCAGGATGGCTCGGTGATAGTTTTTGGAGTTCGAGGATCGCGACGACCGACTCGCGAGTGTGACCGGCCTCGACTTCGCGCCGAGCACGTTCTGATGCCGCTTCGACTCGTTCGCGGCTGACGGCGATCTGATCGTTCATTCGACCAGCCATTGAACTACCGGCTGAACTGTCAGGCTCGAGTCGCGACAGCAGCTTTTCGCCAAGGTCCAACTCGCCGCGAGCGATTTCGCGTCCGACATCGGCGACGACCTGTTGCTTTCGCAAGGCCTTGTTCTGAACTCCGCGTCTGGCAGAAGCAATTTCGCCGGCGAGTTCCGCAACTGTCGACTGGTCACCGCCGAGTTTCTTCGCTTCTCCGCAGTCGATTCCAGCTTCGTCGAATCGGCCAGCGACGAGGTGTTCGCGACCACGGGCAACGAAAGCGTCAACAATCTTTGTCAGTAGAAGCTGGCCTTCGCGGTGATCGCGGACTCCCGACTGATCGACCAGTCGGGCGGCTTCATTCAGCCGCCCTTCCGCG
This sequence comes from Planctomycetaceae bacterium, assembly GCA_047611045.1. GTDB lineage: Bacteria > Planctomycetota > Planctomycetia > Planctomycetales > Planctomycetaceae > JABMPE01. Next base: position 9,338 of record JBLFXD010000006.1, read on the forward strand.
AATGCCGTTTCAGCCTGTCGAAGTCGCAGATTAAACACGATGTTGAATCCCGAAGATGGTCATTGGCTGAAACGAAACCGTAGGGTGGGCATCGCCCACCAAACACAAGATCGAGACTCAATCCGCGAAGCTGGTGGGCAGTGCCCACCCTACGCTACTCGTCGCCGAGCTTCGCGACTTCGACGTCATCAGTGCTACCGTGTCCGAGATGATCGTCGATTTCGGCCAGCAGTTCGTCCTCGTCCAGCACGTCTTCCATCGTGATCTCAGAAATCGAGTCGTGAGCAAGGACTCTCTCGGAAACGTCGACCCGTTTCTGAATATCGCTCAGCAACTGATCCGCTTTTGACAGTTTACTATCGTCGACGTGGAATCGTGATCCGATCGTCGAAGCTTTCACCAGACGATGCTGGGCGACCAGCGATTCGACCTTCTGCGCCAGCTCAGCCTTGCGATTGCGAGCCCGGTCGAGCATCTGCATTGCGGCCTGCAGCGACTTCTGGCGATTTTCAAGCAGCCGTTGCTTGCTCGCCTGAATCATCTCCGCGTCTTTCAGCCTCGCAAGTTTCAGAGCGGCCTGCTCGGCCAACTGCTTGCGAGAGTAATTTCGGTTTCCAATCTCGTACGAAACGTTCTGCGTGTCGAGTTTTCCTCGAAGCTGACTCAGCAGCCGACGATCTGTGGCAAGCTGTTCGCTCGATCGGACGAGGTCGTTTTCCAAAGCGGCGATCTCGACTTCATCTTCGGCGATCAGCCGAACGTTGGCGTGAATCTCCGGCAGAATGTCGTCGATCAAGTCGCGAGCCCGCTGCAGCTCGAACTCGATCGGGACTGCCTCGCGAACCGTTTCCCGAACCGCTCCGGTCGAAGTTCGCAGATAGCTGAACAACTCGTTGCCAAAAATCGCACCGCCCACAAGGGCAACGCCGACACAGCCTGCCACACAATATTTCAGATAACCAACGACCATGACACTCTCCTCAACCTAATGGAAGTTCTCCGATTTCGGAGACGTTTCAGACAACTCACACAGGGGTGGTCGCTGGCGGAGCGAGAATATTTCAGAGCAGTTTTCACTTTTCCCGAAATACTTCCCAGAACGAACAGGCAGCGAATCCGCCACAGGCCGAAGCCCTTCTCCGGTCGGCACGAGCGGTTTCCGAATCGTCGGATCGGCGACTTGCCGGGATTCGCTGCTTGGTTCGCTCACGCAGGCATGGGTAGAATCGCTGGCTATTGTTTCTCCCCACGCGGAACCTGTGTTTTCATGCCAGTTCCGCAATCGCCTTGCGACCTGATCTGCCGGAGCCGACGCCATGTCGTCCAGACTCGTTACCGGACTGTTGCTGACCTTGTGCCTCGCCCCATGCCTCCAGGCGGAGGCTCAATCGAAATCGCCGTCGGACATGTATGCCGACGCGGTGACCGCATACTTCGCCAAAGACTACAACGGCGCCGACTCGGTGCTGACCGGGTTGATCGAGGATGGCACCGGTGACCCTCGAGCTTTCTACATTCGTGGACTCAGCCGTTACGCCAGTGGGAACCTGGACGCTGCCGACATCGACTTCGAAGCCGGAGCGCGTCTGGAATACAGCGGCCTTGTTCGAGTCAACGTGCCGCGATCTTTGGAAAGAATCCAGGGACCTGTTCGTCGAGTGCTGGAGAAATTCCGACGACTCGCTCAACGGAATTCGGCACTGGCCTCGCGTCCTCATAAGAAGGAACGAGCACTCCTGCAGTTGACTGCGGATGGCACCGAAGCGTTTCTGACTGGCAAGCACAAAGTCGCCGTCCAACTGCTCGACGTCTCGGTCAGCAATGGCTCGAACGATCCTCGCACGTACTACTTCCGAGGTCTGGCAAAGCAGGAACTCGGCCTGAGCGACGAAGCCACGACTGACTACAAAACCGCCATCGGCCTGGAGCTTCACCCAGCCAACCGAGTCGACGTCGATCTTGCACTGGAATCCGTCCAGGGCGAAACGCGACTAGCTTTGGAAAAGCATCGCCATGAAGCAATCTCAGCGGCGCGAAAAGTCAGCGACAAAGAACGCCAGGCGATGATCGCTTCGCTGATCGAAAAACGAACCACCGGCAAAGGAGGAGCGGCGATTGCCAAATCGGCAATCAACCTTCCGCCCGGCACGACAAGCCCGATGCCAACCGCAACCGCTCCGTCGACTCCGTCAACAAGCCCCACAACGCCCGCCAAACCGGCGACACCAGCCACGCCTCGTACTGCTCCACCGGCGGCGAATGCCAATTCGCTCAACGTTGCCTGGCTGCCTGCCGACGCTGAACTCGTTATCAACGTTCGGGTACGAGAGCTTTCGCTTTCGCCGATGTTGACGGCGTTGCAGGCCGCTCCCGAATCTCAGGCCAACCTGCAAATCATGAAGGACGAACTTAACCTCGAACCTCGCGACATCGAATCAGTAACGATCGGGATTCGCGGTGCGACAGAACTCGCGATGACCGGAGCCGCCAATCCAGCAGCACTCGCATCTGGAACGGAAAACGTCGTCGTCGTCGTGCGAACAAGATCACCGTTTGATCCGCAGGTCGTCCAGCGACGGACCGACGACTTTGAAACCGCCACTCACGACGGCAAGCAGTTTTACCTTTCGCTTCACCCCGCCACTCCGAGCATTTACCTGGCCGATTCGAAGACGGTCGTGATCGCAGAAGAGGCACAACTGAAATCCTCAATCGATCTGGGAAGCGACGCCGGCAGTCGTCCGGAATTCGACTTCGTTGACGCGTCGAGTCATCTTGCCATCGCATTTGTGCCGAACGATCCGTTCTCGCTGACTGCGGCTCTCCCGACTGAAGGGTCAGGTTCGGACGCACTGGATCGTCTGACGACAGCCGTCAAGGATCAACTGCTGGGCGTCGGTGTGGGAATTTCGCTCAACGATTCGTTGGACCTTGAAGTGCGGGCATTCTGTGTTGACGGCGCGGCAGCGACCGAAGTCGACGCGTCAATCACCGATCTTTTGAATGAAGGCAAGGGACTCTGGACGCTCATGAAGGGCGAAGCCCCTGCACCCATTGCCGGCGTCGTTGATTCGATCATCCGGGCACAGAAGAACGCTGCGACCGCCGAAGTTGCGTCGATCTCAACCAAACTGTCGGCTCAGTCCATCGAACGAGTTGTCGAAAGCGCCAAGGAAATGTTGCCGATGCTGATGATGGGCGCGATGGCCGGACTCGGTGGTGGAATGGGACCGGGCGATCTGACTACCGGAGCAGGCTCTGGCGAACCGATCGAGCCACCGGATGCGACCAAGCCAGCAGTGGGCTTGACCGTTGCAGCTACAGGCAAACTGAGTTCACGAATTGACCTGGACGATGACGGCAACGAGAAACCAAAAGCGATCGAACTCGAACTGGCCATTACCGGCGATCAAGCCAAGGCGGCTGGCGGAGCCGGCTTTGCGAGTGTCACAGCAGCAAAAGACAACAACGGCGCGGACCTGACTTTACGAGTCGTCGCTAACTTCGGAGCCGGCGGTTTCGAGGCCATCGATCGAGATGACTTCTTCATCAAACATCCCGACGATGGCTGCACAGTCATCGTGACGTTTGACCCGCCAGCGGAAGCTGCCACGGCAGTCGCCAGTGCAGAAGGAATCGTCAAGCTGAGGATCGTTGAGAATTCTTCGCAGATCGTTGTCGAGGGAGCAAAGAGTCTGCTCGGAAAAGAAATCGACAACTCCGAACTGGTGGCCGCTGGCTACAAGTTGAAGCTGGAAGAAAAGACAGAGAAGTTCGGCGACGACGAGTTTACGTCGTGGCAATTGGAATGGGTCAACGCTGGCGACAGCCCGGTCGACGTCCAGCAGATCGCCGACGGCGGAGGTCTTGGCCTGCAGACTCCACAGCTCGTCGATGCTGACGGAGACGTCATCAGCGACTTCGGGGGCCAGTCCTTCTCGTCGTTCGGCGGCAACGTCAGCCTGTCGTGGAGCATGTCGATTCAGGACGACCAGCCAGTCCCGGACGACGCTCGCCTTCGCTTCACGCTGAACAGCGACGTAAGCATTGTCGACGTGCCGTTCAAAGTCGAAAACGTTGCCATCAGCAAGGATGACGACGGTTTCTGAATACGAAACGCGTCTCCTTCTGCCGGAACAGTGACCCGTTCACGGCAACGCCGTGAACGATGCTCATAAGTATCATTTGCTCGTTTTCGCCACCGACTTTAGTCGGTGGTCCTGGGGCACTGGCCTGACTTGAGAGCCGGCTTCAGCCGGACTTCCCATCACGAATTTTCTTTCCTGGCTAAAGCCACCAGTGAAGCCCGGCTGAAGCCGGCTCTTTTTGATCGAATGCCAAATATCCACCAGCTAAAGCTGGTGGCAAATACTCAAGTAGTGATGCTCTTGACCGCGGCATGTCCAGAGGCGGGGAATACTCTCTCCGCCGCTGCCGAGACTGCGAGTCTCACAGACCAAGAGTTTCGGTATACAGCCAGCCGCTGGCTGAAGAATCACTCTTCGATGCTGATTTCGATGGCTGACCCGATTGGCAGCGTCGGCCACGGCTTGCCGGTCGAAAGGACTTTCACCGGGAACGTGGCCTCGGTGCCCGCCCTACCTTGTTCAGCCATTAGCTGTGGCGGGATGGCGTCGATCTTTCCGTGACGTTCTTCGTCGTCTGGAAAATGCAGCTTCACTTCCTGCCCGGCTTCCAGCATCGCGACCAGCGACATCGGCAGACTGACGGTGACGAACTCTCGGTCACGATCGAAGATTTCAACCAGCAGGTCGCCTTCCGAAACGGCTTCCAGCTCCTGGACCCGCAGCACGCCGGCCATTCCGTAGGTCGGCGAGTTCACGGTCCGCTCCGCCTCTAGACTCTTCAGCTCTTCGAGTTCCGAAGTGGTGCTGTCGATCGATGCCTGAATTACCGGGATTCGGTGAGCGGCTTCGAGCCTGGCCGGCAGACCGTCGATCGTGCTTCGCAGTTCTTTCAGCCGAGCTTCACAAAGATCGATGCGTGTCTGCAATGCTTCGAGACTGTTTTCAACTTCGGAGCGTTCGATCATCGCTCGCAAACGATCGTACTCCTGAGACTTGTCGGGCATAGCCAACAACTTCAGATTCACTGGCGGAATATCGGTACTGGCCAGTGCGTCGAACAGGTCGATGAAATCACCAAGCGCTGTTGATTTGAAATCCTCCTGAAACTGCTGCTGCAGCAAACTTGTCAACGTGAGTTCTGTGTTGAAGGCTTCCGAATCCAACGAGGCCGTACGCTGCTGAAGTTCAAGTTCAGCTCGGGCAGCCGCAGCGGCAAGGTCAATGCTGAAACCATCGAGCGTCAGTTCGGCTTTGCGGATTCGTTCTTCCAGCTGCGTGTCGCGAATGATGAACAGCTCGGTCCCCGGCAGCACGATCTGTCCGGGCTTAACTTCCATCCACTCGACGATCCCGTCGGCTGGAGCGGACAGTCGGGAAACCTCAGCCTCCAGAACGCCGGTAAATTTTGATCCGTCCTGGCGAGCGACGCTGCCCGTCACCACAACGCTCAACACAAGAGCTGCCGTGATCATGGAAAGGGTCTTGAAGACTGACGCTGGTCGATGGGGATCCGAAGATCTCTCGACGACTTGCGGTGCAGGTGTTTCGCCAGGCCCGGCTGTTTGTTGCTCGTCCATTCCGGATCTCCGATTGACGGAGCGGAGACGGCTCGGGATGAGTCGTCTGATCCTTCGCGAACTGCACGGTGCAGACATCGCGAGGAAATCTGAGAGTCGGAAACTGAATGGCTTCCGCACTTCCAAACCGCTGCACATTCTCAAAGAGTCGTTCCTGGAGAATGCTCAGTGTCTTTTCGGAGAGATTTGCCGACGCTGTTCACGCGAAGGCAGGCAGGAGGAATGGATGCGGCCAGGCATTGTCACGACGAACCGAGGAACACCGAAAACCGGTACAACCGGGTGGGCACAAACACGGATCGTTCGTCACAGCCCGCACAGGCTTATCGATCGGAATGTCCGGTCTGGCGGATGTCGGACTCGGCCTGCCCCGGCGTCGGAGGCGGCAAGAACGTTGGACGCTCGTTCGCATAGCCGTCAAAACTTCGCGGCGACGCGGGACCAAACGCGATGGAACGCGGTAAGTCACGAGCGGGATCGTAGACGTCGCTCGAAGTCGCAGCTTTCAGCTCCTTGTTCATCGTTCCCGTGACGTACGGTCCAATTCCCAGGACATTCCAGTTGTTGTGCGTCGCTTTGGCGATCGAAACTCCGCCACCGCCGACAATTGATCGCTGTCCGGCATCGTAGGCAGCCAGACCAATCTTGGCTGTTGCGTGCTGATTGGTTCGGGTCACCAGCTTGATTTCAGGCAGAGTGAACAATCCGCCCGGAAGTGAGATCCCCGGAATGCCGTAGTACGACTCGGTCGTGTCCGTGCCGATTCCGCCGCTGCGAGGTTCCAGAATCACGTCCGCTTTGTCCGCCGCCGCCGCAAGATGAACCCCGTTGTAAAGCAGGTGATGCCTCAACGAAGCAATCACATATTGCTTGTCGACCCCGTCGAGGTACGTCTGGTCGAGAAACACCTTGCGACCGTGCATCGCGCTGAAATCGACCTTGTTCAGCGACTGGTCGATCGCGTTCGAGAGGAGAAGTTGCTCGGTGGCGGTGCGGGCCGTGTTCGACGTCTTGGTCGTCGCGCAGCCAGCACAGAAAGTCAGAGCCAGGCACGCGACGACGGCGCACCTTGAGCGGATGAATGAATGCATCATGGAATCTCGGTGAAGGAAGGATGGGAAGTCTGGATAAGCCATAAGGCCTCGCCAGGCAGCAGGAAATGATGATGTGGGTGCCAGGCCGGTTGGCCTTGGAAGGGGTGAGTCGCGGAACGGACTCGGGAGGGGCCGGGACTTTAGCCCAACGTTCCATCCGGAGATAAGGCCATTTTCAGGCTCCGGCCGAGGCAGATGCCAGAATCGGTGACGACATCAGGAACAGATTCGGGCTCGGCGGTCCTCACAAAATTCAAAGCTCGATCGGCGACTGCCACTTTCCGGTTGGACCGACAGCCCGTCGGAGTCCGATAACCCATCCAGTGGGTGCATCGCTCAGGAACGTTGCGCCCGGTCAAATCTGCAAAGACGGACACTCCAACCGCACGCGACACCTTGACGAACAATCCCGGAACTGACCTCCGGCAAAATAGGCAAACAGCGTGTTTCACATTGTTTTCTCCTCAATTGCAGAGCACGATAGCCGGCCTGTTAAGTGGCCGCATTTTGCGGGAAACCAAATTTCGTCCGCCGTCATTGCAGCGGGTTTCAACCACGCTGTGACTGCGCCTCGACGGAGCTGATGCTGATGTATCGCCGGTTTACTGTTCTGGCAGTTTTGCTGGGGGCCTTGAGTCCCGCGATCGAGTTGCGCGCACAACCGCCCGCCGACGATCCTGACGTCGATGCCGTCGCGCAAAACCTGACCGACCCCGAGCCTTCTCCGCTGCTCACCGAGCCGCAGGATCCTGAAGCGTTGTTCGACGCGGTCGTCCTGATGCTCGATCTCGACCGACCGAGACTCGCTCTGCAATACATGAAACAATTGCTGGCCGAAGATCCGGACGACGCAACCATTCTCAAAATGCGAGACAAGCACGGCCCGGCCGTCTTCCTGGAACTTTCCAACGACGAACGTCTGCAGCCAGCGTCGGTCACGCTGCTCGACCGCATGAACGCAGCCTTCCGTCAGTACGCAGCCGATCCGACTCGGATGGACCGGCTCGTGAAAAACCTGACGGGGACTCCACAGGAACGCGAAGTTGCGATCATTCAACTTCGTAACACCGGCAAAGTGGCGATCCCCAGAATGCTGACGCTCGTCGTCACGGCCAAAGACCCGAACCAGCGCGACGCCATGGTTTACGCCATGACCCGCATGGGCGCGCAGATCATTCCGCCACTGCTCGGCGCGCTGGAAGCTCCCGACGAAGGAGTTCGAACCGTCGCCATCGACACGCTCGGCTGGCTCGGTTCGTTGGACACTGTTCCCTGGCTCTGGTACTCGGCCTTCGGAGCGAATCAGCCGACGGGCGTGAGACAGTCTGCACGCCAGGCACTGGCTCGAATCCTGCGTGACGATGTTAAACGCGCCGGAGATATCAGTAGCTACGGAGCTGCTTCGCAACTTCAGAAAATCGCCACGACCCACTTCCGACTCGAATTCAACTGGAAGCTGAACGACGACGGCGAAACCACCGAACTGTGGTCGTGGGACGGTCAGAAAAATCTGCTGTCGGCGTGGAACGTCGCTCCCGAAACAGCGTCGCTGATCATCGGAAGCCGGTTCGCGAAACAGGCTCTGACTCTCGCTCCCGAGCGGCAGGAAGTGCAGTCGCTGTATCTGGCGTTAAGACTCGCATTTGACTCGCACGTCGCCGGCTGGAACGCCGCCCTGCCAACCGGGCCAGGCACCGCTCACAACTCCGCACTGCTGGCGGGACCGGAAGTCGCGCTTCGAGCACTGAAATACTCGCTGCAGAATCCGAATCCGGCGGCCGCTCTGGCGACATTGCAGGTGCTCGGCCAAATCGGAAATCGTTCACAACTGCGAGACGGGTCCGGGCAGGCGTCACCAATCATCCAGGCGATGAGCTATCCGAACTTCCGAGTTCAGTTTGCGGCAGCCTCGACCGTCCTGCAGCTTGACCCCGAAAAATCATTCAAAGGCGCATCGCGAATCGTCTCGATCCTGACGCGAGCTCTGAACGACAGCGGCGACCGCCAGGGCCTGGCCATCGACTCCAACCAGGACCGCGGTGCCTCGATGGCCGGTCTGCTGGGCGAAATGGGGATGGCTCCGCTCCAGGCAACGTCAGGGCAGGACGGATTTAAAATCGCCGCCGACCGCAGCGACATCGAACTGATCATCATTCACGCAGCCGTTGTGCGATGGGGTCTCGGCCAGACGGTCGTCAACCTTCGAGCCGACGCGCGAACTTCTGGAATTCCGATCATTGTTTACGGCCCCGAATCGATCGAGCCCGTCGTCGCTCGACTTGCTGAACAGTTCCCGATGATCGGCTTCGCGCTGACCGGCGAAACCTCGTTCAAACAAGGCGTCCGCCAATTCCTGGATCGACGCAGCACGCCGCCCGTCAGCGAGGAACAACGAGACGCACGAGCCAGTGCCGCCGGATTCTGGTTTGCTCACATCGCTGGCGGACGACGCACCGACACGTTCAACATCGATATCGCAGAAGACGCCTTGTTTGACGCCGTGAACGATCCGAGTGTCAGCGAAAACGCCGTCATAGCTCTGGGCGGCATCGCCACGTCAACCGCGCAGGAACGTCTGCAGGAAATCGCCACCAGCGAGGTACGCGATGAATCAGTCCGCGAAACTGCCGCGCTTCAACTGGCCTTCCACATGCAGCGATACGGCATCCTGCTTTCCGGATCTCGCGTTCAGGAAGTCCAGCTCGCCTGGCAGGCCGCCCCGGCCGGCCCGTTGAGAACGGCTCTGGCTGCCGCAGTTGGCTCCTTGAAGCCGACCCCGCAACGCGTGACCGAGCTGCTGCAAAGCCTGCCCGTCCCGGCCATCCCGACCGCTGGTGAGTAAACTCTCAACTCCGGCCCCCACAACCGTGATGTCGACATCGACGATTTGCCGCCGTACCGTGCGTCTCGACGCACCTTTGGAACTTATGAGTTTCGTCGTAGGGTGTGACAAGCGGAGCGATTTTCAAATCTGGTGTGCCGGCGCGGGCGACCGTCGGAATAAACTGCCGTCATGATTGCTGGCAGATCTCCGCGCGGGCACACCGCAATTTCCATTCAGCCCGCTGGTCACACCCTACAGAAAAACTTGCAGCCGCTTACGGTTCGATCAAAGTGCAAAGGGCCTGCAACAACCGGCTGAACTTCGGAGACCCCGCTGATGCTCACGCTTGCCGCCGAAACGCTGCCGCAGTTAACACCAGAAGCTTCCGGCATGTTGAAGGTCGCGTTGGGTGTTTACGCTCTGTTTCTGCTTGGCGTCAGCATTGTTGCATCTCGCAAGGTCAAGAACGAAGAAGACTACGTCGTTGCCGGTCGTCGGTTGCCGCTTTCGCTGGCGTGGGCAACCCTGATGGCGACGTGGTTTGGTGCCGCCACCATTAACGCCGCTGCCGAATCCGCCAAAGCCGATGGTCTGCAGGGAGTGATTCTCGATCCGTTTGCCTGTTCCGCAACGCTGATCTTTGCCGGCCTGTTCTTTGCCAAACCGCTCTGGAAAATGGGCCTGTTTACGATCGCCGACTTTTACCGACAACGCTACGGCCCGAAGGCTGAACTGATCGGATCAGCGATCCAGGTACCGAGCAACTTTTCATGGGTCGCTTTGCAGTACGCGGCACTCGGTCACATCTTTCACGTCTACTTTGACATCCCGTTCGAACAGGGAATCTATTGGGCGGCCGGCCTGACGATGGTCTACACGATGGTCGGCGGCATGTGGTCCGTCACGCTGACCGACGCTCTGCAGCTTGTCATCGCGTTATTCGGCTTGCTGATGCTCGGCTATGCGGTGTTCGCTTCCCCTGAACTTGGCAACGGCTCAGTGATCGACGGAGTCCAGATCGCGATGGAGAAAGTCCGCGAGAAACATCCCACGCACCTCGACTTTTTCCCCGGCCCTGAAACACCCGGACGAGCCATGTTAATCATGGGCTGGATCGGTGCCTGGGCGACTGGCCTTTTTGGCTGCATCCCCGGTCAGGATCTTCAGCAGCGAGTGTTCGCTTCGAAAGACGAAAACGTCGCCGCCCGAGCGTGCATCCTCGCCGGAGTACTCTACCTGGTCTTCGGAATCGTCCCGGTACTGCTCGGACTGACCTCGTCAGTGACGTTGCCTGACGTCGAAGGAAACCCCATTCCCTATCTCGCCAACAAGTACCTTTCTTCCGGAATGACCGTCGTCCTGATCGTCGCCGTTGTTGCAATGATCGTCTCGACCGCGACGAGTGCCATCCTCGCTCCGGCAACGATTCTCGGCCACAACATCCTGAATCGAATTCCCGGAGTTTCGAAGAAACCGCTTCTTCGCGACCGGCTTTGCGTCGTGATTGTCGCTGCCGGAGGCGTCGCGTTGGCGATGGCTGGCGAGTCGCTGATGGGGCTGCTGGATATCGCCCTGTCGATCCATCTGGTCGCCCTGTTCATCCCCGTGGCGATGGGAATCTACGGGAAGCCACGCGGAGAATTGACCGCCGTACTGGCCATGACTTTCGGCTTCACGGCGTGGGCACTGCGGTTCCTGACCGAAAAACTCTTCCTGCCCGTGCCCGAACATCTCGCCGACACCTACGACTACTATCACGAATACCTCGCCGCCGCCTTCCCCGTCGAAGGCCTGCGCGACGTCGCGTCATACTGGGCCGTGATCCCCGAAGACTTCTATGGTTTCGGTCTCTGCGTATTCGGCTACCTGCTCGGTCAACAGATCCTGAAACGCCGCGAACGCAGGTCACACTCCAGCTGACGGATTCTTGCCGTAGGCTGGAACAAGCGCAGCGATGTTCCGGCATTGATCTCCGCCGATGACGCTTTGCCGGAACTGCGCGGAGCTTGTTCCAGCCTACGAAACTATCCTGCCGCAGACTTCGTCAGGCAGAGCCTGACCTACGAAGCAAGGCTGGGCCTACGAGGTTGGAGTCAACAGTCGCTCGGCACCGACTTCACGCAGGCTCGCCGCGACTTCCAGCCCGAGTGCTTCTGCTTTGTCGGGTGAACCGGTTGCCGTTGCTTCGAGGCGATCAGCACCGTCGAGACTCAGCACGACGCCGCGCAACGTCAGACTTCCATCGGCAGAGAAACTTGTCGTCGCTCCAACCGGAGCGTGACAGCCGGCTCGCAGATCTCGCAGCAAACTTCGCTCGGCAGAAACAGCCGCGACAACGTTTGCGTCGGAGATCTTCGTCAGGATGTCGATGATGAATTCGTCATCCTCGCGACACTCAATTCCGAGAGCCCCCTGCCCGACCGCATGCAGCATCAACGGCGAAACGAGCAGGCTGGAAATCCGCCCCGCGTGCCCAAGTCGACGCAGTCCGGCCTCGGCCAGAATGATCGCGTCGAATTCGCCGTCGTCGAGTTTCTGCATGCGCGTCTCGACGTTGCCTCGGTTTTCAAACATCTGCAGGTCCGGCCGCATGTGCAGCAACTGGGCTTGCCGACGCGGACTCCCCGTTCCGATTCTTGCCCCAGCCGTCAGCACGTCAAACGGCATCGACTCCAAACGTTCGGGAATCGCAATGTCGGAATGAGCCGGCAAAACCAGCGCATCGGCGACGGGAGCACGCTCGGGAATCCCCGCGAGTTTCAATCCGGCAGTGGCGTCAGTCGGTAAGTCTTTCAAGCTGTGAACGGCGAGGTCCGCGCGATCACTCAGCACGGCATTCTGGACTTCTTTCGTGAAGACCCCCTGCCCGCCCATCGAAGCCAACGCCGTCGCCCGGTCACGGTCGCCGATCGTCGACACGTCAACCAGTTCGACGGTGCAGCCGTCCGTGCAGTCGAGGATTCGATCGCGAACGTAATTCGCCTGCCAAAGCGCCAGCGGGCTCGTTCGAGTCGCAATTCGAATGATGTTTCGATCGTCATCCGCCACGGGGGAACTCCGTATGAATGTCGAAGTGTCCAACGAGGAATTTCGTGTTACGAATTTCCGGTCGTCAGACAATTCTGACCTTCCATGTCACCTCGCCCCCTTGGGGAGAGGTCGCGGTCTCAGCCGCGGGTGAGGGGGTACGTCTTAATGCCTATTCGATTCGCAGCTTTGTACTGATAACGGAAACCCTCACCCGGCCCTGAGAGGCCGACCCCTCCCGCAAGCGGGAGAGGTGATGATTTACGCAAGTGGCAGTTCCCAACTATGCCTTCAAAACTTCCAGCACCTTGTCGGCCATCTCTGTCGTGCTGAGTGACTCGCCGCCTCGTGCGATGTCCTTCGTGCGGAAGCCGGCGTCGAGGACGGAATCGACAGCCTTCTCAATGAGAACAGCTTCTTCTTCCAGGCCGAGCGAGTGTCGTAACATCATCGCGGTAGCCAGAATCGTCGCCAGCGGATTGGCCAGTCCCTGCCCGGCAATGTCCGGAGCCGAGCCGTGAATCGGTTCGTAGAGCCCAGGTCCAGATTCGCCGATCGATGCCGAAGGTAACATGCCGAGCGAACCGGTCAGCATTGACCCTTCGTCGGTCAGAATGTCGCCAAACATGTTTCCGGTGACGACGACGTCGAAGTCGCGCGGCCGCGAAATCAGGTGCATGGCCATTGCGTCGACGAGAACGACGTCGTAGTCGATGTCCGAGAACTCTTTGGTGACGACATCCGAAGCAGCCTGTCGCCACAGCCGGGAAACTTCCAGCACGTTGGCCTTGTCGACCGAAGTCAAATGATTGCCGCGAGCTTTTGCCGCCACCGCAGCCAGACGAACGATGCGTTCAACTTCGCCGGTCGAGTAAACCATCTCGCTGCTGGCGATCTCGCCGCTTTCGTGCGGGCCACGGCTCGAACCGCCGAAGTAGATCCCGCCGGTCAGCTCGCGGAAGAAGAGAATGTCGACACCTTCGACGATCTCCTGACGAAGCGGCGAGGACTCCAGTAACGCCTTGTAAGTTCGGATCGGTCGCAGATTCGCGAACAGCTTCAGCTCTTTGCGAAGCTTCAGCAGCCCGGCTTCCGGTCGAGTCTTCGCGTTGGGATCGTCCCACTTCGGGCCGCCGACGGCGCCGAGCAGAATGGCACTCGAATCTTTGCACGCGTCGAGCGTCGCTTCAGGCAGCGGGTCGCCGAATTCGTCGATCGCATTTCCGCCCATCGGATGCCTGGACAGTTCGAAAGAGTGGCCGGCCGTTTCGGCGACCTGATTCAATACACGCTCGGCCTGAGCCACCACTTCGGGACCAATTCCATCACCCGGCAACAAAACGATCTTCGCGTCCACAGTTAAAGTCCTTCGGCAAT